>JALYMN010000617.1 GCA_030773675.1 Actinomycetota bacterium | reverse complement strand
CGTTCACCCGCACCACCGACGAGCTGCTGCGCGCCCTGGACGACGTCGTCGCCGGCCGCGACCCGATGGCCGAGGAGCGCCGCCGTGCCCGGCGGCGCTTCCACCAGTTCCACGACGACGGCAGCGCCGCCCGCCTGCTCGACGGTCTCGGCCTGCCCGCCCGCCCGGCCGCTGCGTGAAGCGGCGAGCGGCTCTGCGGGGCAGGGTCAGCGCCGGACGAAAGCCAGGCGGCTGCTGCAACGCGACAGCCGCACGGAGCGATGAGCCGGGAAGGCACCTGCACGGGTGACCTGCTGTCGACGACGAGGACGTGCGATGTCACTGCGACCCCGGGCCCAGGCCCTCCTGCTCGCCGCCGGGCTGGGCGTCCCGATGCTCGTGGCCGCGCCGACCGCCCAGGCGCTGGACTCGCCGGTGGGGTTCACCTCCGCACCGCTGTCGACGTACCAGACCAACGGGGTCGTGCGCGCCGTCGTCTCCAACGGCAGCTCGGTCTTCATCGGGGGAAAGTTCACGAAGCTGCGTCCGCCGGGCGCGGCCGCCGGGACCAGCGAGATCACCCGGACGAACGTCGCGGTGCTGGACGCCGCGACCGGCGCGCCGAAGTCCTGCGCCCCGGCGGTCACGCACACCACCTCGCCGTCCAGCGCGATCGTGCGGACCCTGGAGCTGTCCCCCGACAAGAAGACGCTGTACGTCGGCGGGTTCTTCAACCGAGTCGCCGGGGCGGCGCGCACCCACCTCGCCGCGATCGACGTCGCCAGCTGCACGACGGTCTCGAGCTTCCGGCCGGCTCCGAACAGCCACGTCCTGGCCCTCGAGGCGACGAGCAGCAAGGTCTTCTACGGCGGCACCTTCACCTCGGTCGGCGGCACCGCCCGCGCCCGCGCGGCGGCCGCCGGCGCCGTCGGCAGCGGCTCCCCCGGGAGCCTGCTGTCCTGGGCCCCCCGCTTCGACGGGCAGGTCCGCGCCCTGGCCACCAAGCCGGACGGGACCGCGGTCGTGGTCGCCGGCGCCTTCACCACCGTCAACGGCACGGGCTCACGCGCCGTGGCGGTCGTGAACAGCGGGAGCGGCGCGACTGTGCGCGCGTACGGCGGCTCGTTCGTGTCGACGCACAGCGCCGGGCAGGAGATTGCTGTCGACAGCACCGGCTTCTACACCGGGCACGAGGGCACGGGCTTCGGTGAGTTCGACGGCCGGATCGCGTTCGACTGGTCGACGTTGAACCAGCGCTGGCGCGACACCTGCCTCGGCGCGACGCAGGCCCTCGTGGTCGACAACGGGGTCCTCTACAGCGGCTCGCACGCGCACGACTGCGCGAGCATGAGCGAGTTCCCCGACGGCTTCCGGCACCACCTGCTCGCCCAGCGGGTCAGCGACCCGGACCTCCTGCCTTGGTTCCCCAACACCAACGGCGGGATCAGCGAGGCCGTGGGGCCGCGCGACATGGCGGTCGCCCGCACGGGCAGCGGCGACGTCCTCTGGGTCGTCGGCGAGTTCACCCGGGTCGAGGGCGTCGCCCAGCAGGGGCTGACCCGGTTCGGCCGCACCCGCCACACCTCCGCGCCGTCGACGCCCGCCGTAGCGGTCGCGAGCAACAAGGCGGGCGTGGTCCGCGTGACCTGGCGACAGAGCCTGGACACCGACGACGCGCAGCTGACCTACCGCGTCTACCGCGACGGCGGGACCACGCCGGTCCACACCGTGCAGGACGACGACCTGTTCTGGGAGCGCCACCAGAAGACCTTCGTCGACACGAGCCTGGCCCCCGGCTCGACGCACAGCTACGTCGTCGAGGTGACCGACGGCAGGAACACGCGGCGCAGCGGGTCGCGCAGCATCCGCGTCGCCACCGCCGACTCCCGCTACGCCAACCGCGTGCTGGCCGACGCGCCCACGGCGTACTGGCGCTACGACGACCCCAGCGGGGTCTTCCGCTCCGACGCGACGTCCAAGGACAACGGCGGGACGCTCTACGGCAGCGCGACGGTCGGACGCGCGGGCGCGATCGGCGGCGACCCGAGCAAGGCCCTGGAGCTGCCCGGGACGAACGGCACGATCTACAGCGAGCGGCGCTTCCCCGTGCTCACGCGGTACAGCCTGGAGACGTGGTTCAAGACCAGCACCACGCGCGGCGGCAAGCTGATGGGCATCGGGTACAGCCAGTTCTTCCCGAGCAAGGCCTTCGATCGGCACGTGTACATGACCGACGCCGGCACACTGCGGTTCGGCGTCCGCACGGGCGGCAACAACGTCACGATCGCGTCGTCGCGGGCCTACAACGACGGCGCCTGGCACCATGTGGTCGCCACGCAGGGCGACAGCGGCATGGCGCTGTACGTCGACGGCCAGCGGGTCGCCAGCAACAGCGTGACCGGCGCGCTGAGCTTCAGCGGCTGGCTGCGGGTCGGCGGCGACCGGCTCGACGGCTGGCCCTCGAAGCCGACGAGCGCGCACTTCGCCGGCCTCCTCGACGAGACCGCGCTCTACGAGCGGGCATTGCCGGCGAGCACCGGCTCCGCGCACTACGGCCTGCGCGGACGCGGCCCGGGGCCGGCGACCTGAGCGACCGCCGGCCCCGGCC
>JALYMN010000616.1 GCA_030773675.1 Actinomycetota bacterium | reverse complement strand
GGCCGGCGCCGTGCTCCTCGACGCGGTGCTGCGCGCCGGGCTCACCGGGGCGGCCGACGAGCGGGCGCGCTCCCAGGTCGAGGAGGTCGAGCGGCTCGTCGCCGAGGGGCGGCTCCCGGACGTGCTGCCCGCCGCCGACCCGTCCGTGCTCGTCCAGGTGCTCGACCGGAGCGGCCGGGTCAGCGCGGCGACCACAGGCACCAGCCGTGCCGTGCCGCTGCTGACCCCTGCCGAGGTCGACCGGGCGGTGCAGGCCGACGACGCGGTGCAGGTGTCCGGCGACCGGGTCGGGTACGGCGGCGGGCTGCGCGTGCTCGTCCGCCGCGTCGCGGGCGGCGCCGTCGTCTTCGCCGCGGTGCCCGTGGCCGGCGTGCACGACCCGCTCCGCCTCGTCCGCACCGCGCTGGTCGTCGGCCTGCCGCTGCTGCTGCTCGCCTCCGCCTGGGGGGTGTGGCTGACCGTGGGCCGGACGCTGCAGCCGGTCGAGCAGCTGCGGTCCGGGGCCGAGGCCGTGACCGCCGCCGACCCCGCGCGGCGGCTGCCCGTGCCGATCGCCGAGGACGAGGTCCGGCGGCTGGCCGCGACGCTCAACGGCATGCTCGACCGGCTCGAGCGGGGCGGCGCCCGGCAGCGGGCATTCGTCGCGGACGCGGCGCACGAGCTGCGCAGCCCGCTGGCCGCCGTCCGGACGACGCTCGAGGTGGCCCTGCTGCACCCGGACCCCGAGGGGGCCGACGCGGCGCTGCGCACGGCGCTCGACGAGGTGCTGCGCATGGGCCGGCTCGTCGACGACCTCCTGCTGCTCGCCCGCCTGGACGCGGGGGCGGTGCGCCCCGCGCAACCCGTCGACCTGGCCGAGGTCGTGCGCACCACCACGGACGGCGTCGCGTGCCCGGCGCGGGTGGAGCTGGACCTCGCGCAGGCGTCCGTCCGGGCCGAGCGCGACGCGGTCGTGCGCGTGGTGCGCAACCTCGTCGAGAACGGGTGCCGGCACGCCGCGTCGGTCGTCGTCGTGCGCGTCGTGGCGGCGGACCCGGTCGAGCTGCTCGTCGACGACGACGGCCCGGGCGTGCCGCCGGCCGACCGGGAGCGGGTGTTCGAGCGGTTCGTCCGGCTCGACACGCCGCGCAGCCGGGACGCCGGCGGAGCCGGGCTGGGTCTGGCGCTGGTGCGCGAGCTGGTGTCCGCGCTCGGCGGCACGGTGGCGGCGGAGGACGCACCGGCGGGGGGCGCCCGGCTGCGCGTGCGGCTGCCCCGCGCCTGACCAGCTGGACAGCGGGGCGTCGTGCGGCTGCTCCGCGCCTGCCGGCCGTCAGGTCAGCGCCGGCGGGCGCGGGCGGTCTCCCGGCGGTTGGCCTTGTCGATGGCCTCGACGAGCTCGTCCTTGCTCATGGTCGAGCGGCCGGCGATGTCCAGCCGCTGCGCGAGCTCGTAGAGGTGCTTCTTGCTGGCGTTCGCGTCCACCCCGCCGGCGGTCGGTCGGGCCTGGGCGCTGCCCTCTCGGGTGGACCGCGCCGCCTGCGGGTCGCTCGGGCCCGCCTGCTCCTTCGGCTCCCAGTGGTCTGCGACTTTCTCGTACGAGTGTTTCAGAGCGGCAAAGGCGGTGCGATGCGCTCGCTCCCCCTCGCCGTAGCTCTCGACCGCGCTGTCGTGGGTCTCGGCCCAGATCGCCTGGGCGTGCTCGTCGGACCGCTCGAGGGTGGAGGGGAGCTCCTCGCGCTGGGCCCGGGTCAGCTTCGCCATGACCCGGGGGGTACCCCGGCTCAGGCGACGCCCTTCAGGTCCACCACGAAGACCAGCGTGGCGTTCGGGCCGATCGGACCGGTGCCCTGCTCGCCGTACGCGAGGTCGGGCGGGATGACGAGCATGCGCCGTCCGCCGACCTTCATCCCGGCGACGCCCTGGTCCCAGCCCTGGATGACTCGACGGCCCCCGAGCGGGAAGGAGAACGGCTGGCCGCCCCGGTCCCACGAGGCGTCGAACTGCTTGCCGGTCGCGTGGTCGACGCCGACGTACTGCACCGAGACGGTCTTGCCGGCCACCGCCTCCGCGCCCTTGCCGACGACGACGTCGCTGACCACGAGGCCGCACGGCGGGGCGCCCTCCGGGTCGACCTCGGGCTTCTCGGTGAGGTCGGTGCTGAGCGAGGCCGGCGGAGGTGCCGTCGGCGGCACCGTCTCGCAGGCCTGGGCGGTGGAGCTCGGCGCGGCGGCCTCCTGGCCGAGCGCCGCCTCGTCCTCCCCGGAGTCGCCGCAGGCGGTGAGCGTGAGTGTCAGCGCCAGGACGGCGCCGAGCAGGGCGGGAGGACGGCGGGTCACGCGGAGCTCTCCTGTGCGGGGGACGAGGCGTCCGGGCTGTCGAGCAGCCGCACGAGCTGGGGCTCGAGCAGCCGCTTGAACGCGCGGCGCGGGCGGGTGCGGTCGAGGACGGCGGCCTCGAGGTTGTCGGCGACCAGCGTGCGGGCCTCGCCGTCCGGCCCGGCCTTGGACAGCGCGTCGACCGCCAGCCGGAGTGCCTGGTCGAGCGGCAAGTCGCCCTGGTGCCGCTCACGCAGGACCGCGGCGATGGGCTCGCTCTGCCCGCCCATGACGACGAAGCCGTGCTCGTCGGCGACCGACCCGTCGTAGGTCAGCCGGTACATCTGGTCCTCGCCGGCCGTCTGGCCGACCTCGGCGACGACGAGCTCGACCTCGTAGGGCTTCGACGCCTCGGTGAAGACGGCGCCGAGCGTCTGGGCGTAGGCGTTGGCCAGGCCGCGGCTGGTCACGTCGCGGCGGTCGTACTGGTAGCCGCGCAGGTCGGCGTACCGGACGCCGGCGAGCCGCAGGTTCTCGAACTCGTTGTACTTGCCGACAGCGGCGAACGCGATCCGGTCGTAGATCTCGCTCATCTTGTGCAGCGCGTTGGACGGGTTCTCGCCGACGAACATGATGCCGTCGGCGTACTGCAGCGCGAGCACGGAGCGCCCGCGGGCGATGCCCTTGCGGGCGTAGTCGCTCTTGTCCTTCATGACCTGCTCGGGCGACATGTAGAACGGCATCGTCACGGCAGGTCCTCCTGGCAGGGCTGCGGGTGCGGAATCGTCACGGCCTAGCCGCCCGGACGCTGCATGCGCTCGTCGACGACGGACTGCACGACCTCGCCCACCGCGTCCTCCGGCAGGCGGCGCACGCCCTCGTCGGTCACCGACATGACGACCGGGTAGATGCGGCGGGTGAGGTCCGGGCCCCCGGTGGCCGAGTCGTCGTCGGCGGCGTCGTAGAGGGCGTCGACGCACAGGCGGACGGCGTCGGGCTCGCTGACCTCGTCCCGGTAGCGCTTCTTGAGCGCGCCTCGGGCGAAGACCGACCCGGAGCCGACCGCGTGGAACGAGTGCTCCTCGTAGCGGCCGCCGGTGACGTCGTAGGAGAAGATGCGGCCGCTCGACGTGTCGAGGTCGAAACCGGCGAACAGCGGGACGACGGCCAGCCCCTGCATCGCCATGCCGAGGTTGCCGCGGATCATCGCCGAGAGGCGGTTGGCCTTCCCGTCCAGGCTCAGCACGCTGCCCTCGAGCTTCTCGTAGTGCTCGAGCTCGACCTGGAACAGCCGCACCATCTCCACGGCGAGGCCGGCGGTGCCGGCGATGCCGACGACGCTGAACTCGTCGGCCTGGAACACCTTCTCGATGTCGCGCTGCGCGATGACGTTGCCCATCGTCGCCCGCCGGTCCCCGGCCATCACGACGCCCGCGCCGTGCGTCACCGCGACGATGGTCGTGCCGTGCGGAGCCTCGACGGGCGCGCCGACGGGCAGGGCGCGCTCCCGCGGCAGCAGCTCGGGCGCGGCGCTGCGCAGGAAGTCGGAGAACGACGCGCTGCCGGGCGTCGAGAACGACGCCGGCAACCGGCCGTGCATCCCTGCTGCGTCTGCCATGTACTGCGCTCCCCGTCGTCCGCTGTCTGCTCTGCAAGCAGCGTCTGCTCCACGTGCACCTGGTGCGCAGACGTTCCCCGCCCGGCCCGGCGCGACCGGGCTGCAGCACAGCACACGTGCGGTCAGTGCGCGCGGCCCGGAGGCGGGACACGCGGCAGCGACACCTCGCTCAGCGCCGACGCGAGCGCCTCGACCGCCCGGCCGCGCACCGCTGCCTCGCCCGCGTCCTGTCGCGGCCGGGGTGCGGTGAGCCGGTAGGCGCCGTGCGCCACACGCGATCGTTGGTGCGTGCTGCCTCGCAGGTACTCGACCGCGCGCAGGAGCAGGTCTGTACGGTCGCCGAACTGGCCCAGACCGCTGTTGCAGGCAAAGCACAGCACGGCACGGACCACGCCCGTGGCGTGGTCGTGGTCGATGTGCCTCGCGGGGCGTTCCCGGCACAGCCCGCACAGGCCGTTCTGCTGCTCCACGAGCGCTGCCACCTGAGCGGAGGTGAGCCCGTACTCGCGCTGCAGGCGACGCTCCTCGTCACGCGACCGTTTGCACGGCTTGCAGTAGCTCGCCCTCCCCCCGCTCTGCCGAACAGCACGGTGGAAGTCCTCTACCGACTTCACCTCCCACACCCGGGGCAGTGCTTGTGGCCCTGGGGCACCACGACCCGCTCCCGCACGGTGCGGCCGGCGGTCTGCTGCCGGCGACGGTAGGACACCGCTGCACGGCGACTGAAGCAGGACCGGCAGTAGAAGGCTTTCCCGTCAGACCGAGAGCGGTTGTCACCGAATCCTCCAGCGACTTCACCAACCCACAATCGGGACACAATTTCAAGCTCTATTGGCCCCCCTTCTGCACGTATCCGCGGACGAAATCCTCGGCATTCTCCTCGAGCACGTCGTCGATCTCGTCGAGCAGTGCGTCGACGTCGTCGGTCAGCTTGTCCACGCGCTCGTGGACGTCGCTGGTCGACTCGACGGCCTCCTCCTCGACCTCCTCGGTCGACCGGGTGCGCCGCTCCTGGCCGCCGCTGTCCTTGGTGGGCATGGCTCGCTCCTGCTGTCCGTCTCGCGTGGCTGGTGCCTGTGCTCCGACCATAGGTCCGGGGTCCGACAGTCCGCTGCCTGCCGGGCCGACCGGTGCCGATCCGACACGTCGGCCGGCTGCGTCCACCTGACGTGTCCGCTTAGTCCGGCTGGCCCGCTCCCACGACCAGCCGACCGTCCCGTCGCTCGACCCGAGCCCGGCGCAGCCGCAGCACGTAGCCGTAGGCCTGGACCAGCTGCGTGTAGCCGGGAGTGCGCCCGACGTACCAGAGGAAGCCCTTGGGGCCGGAGACCATCGCGCCCGAGTCGAGGTCGTAGCGGGCGCCGTGCCAGGGACAGACAAGGCAGCCGTCGCGGTCCAGCGTGCCCCCGCTCAGGTCGGCGAGCTGGTGGCGGCAGCGCGACGACACGGCGCGCAGCTCGCCGCCGCGGTTGGCGACGGTCCAGGCGCCGGCGCGGGCGACGGTTCCGGGCGGGACGGCGGACTCGGGCAGGGACGGCGCGTCGCTCACGGGCACCTCCGGGGCCAGGCGGTGGGGGAGGCTCGTACCCGGACACCTCGACCGGGAACGGCAGACTGCGCCCGTGCCGGACGCCTTCGACCTCTACGCGCTGCCGCCCGAGCAGTTCACCGCGGAGCGCGACGCGGCCGTCAAGCGGGCCCGCGCCGACGGCGACCGGGAGGCGGCC
>JALYMN010000615.1 GCA_030773675.1 Actinomycetota bacterium | reverse complement strand
CGGCGGTGCCGAGCGTGCCGAACGCTCAGCCGGCCGCGGCCGTCAGCGCGTCGTACTGCTCGTCGGTCAGCTCGATGCCCGCAGCCGCGCAGTTCTCCTCGAGGTGCTCGACGGACCCGGTGCCGGGGATCGGCAGCATCACGGGGAGCGGCGCAGCAGCCAGGCCAGCGCGAGCTGCGCAGGTGTGTGGCCGGTCTGACTGCTGATCGTGTCGAGGACGCCACCCGGCTTGGCCAGGTCTCCGGCGGCCACCGGGTACCACGGGATGAACGCGATGCCCTCGCGCTCGCAGTACGTGAGAACGTCCTCGGCCTTCGTGTTGGTCAGGTTGTAGAGGTTCTGGACGCTCACCACCTCGACCACCTCGCGCGCCTGCTCGATCTCAGCGACCGAGACCTCGGACAGCCCCAGGTGCCGGATCTTGCCGGCGTCCTGCAGCTGCTTGACCGCGTCGAGCGACTCCTCGAGTGGCACCTGCTTGTCGATGCGGTGCAGCTGCCACAGGTCGATCTGCTCGACGCCGAGCCGGCGCAGGCTCATCTCGACGCACTGCCGCAGGTACTCCGGACGCGCGAGCTGCTCCCAGACGCCGGGGCCGCTGCGGGTCAGGCCGCCCTTGGTCCCGATGACCACGCCGTCGTACGGGTGCAGCGCCTCGCGGATGAGGTCCTCGGAGACGTAGGGGCCGTAGCTGTCAGCGGTGTCGATGAAGTCGACACCGAGCTCGACCGCTCGACGCAGGACGGCCAGGGCGGTGTCATGGTCCTTCGGTGGTCCCCAGATGCCCTCGCCCGTGATGCGCATGGCGCCGAATCCGAGGCGGTGCACCTCGAGGTCGCCGCCGAGGGCGAAGGCGCCGCTGGCGCTGATCGGGGTCGGAGACGTCGTCGTGGTGGTGGTGGTGGTGGTGGTCACGCTGCTCCTGAGTCAGGTCGCGATCGGGTGTCGTTCCCGCCACTGCCCCTCGCACCGGCCACGTGCACGTCAGGATCACCTGGTGGACGAGCGGGTGGTGTGGGGCGCGCTCGCCGCCCTGCTCGCCGTGGCCGAGCTGGCGAGCCTCGACCTGGTGGCCGGCCTGCTCGCGGTCGGGGCGCTCGGCGGCCTGGTCGCCGCGGCGCTCGGCGCACCCCTGCTCGCCCAGGTCGTCGTCGCCATCGTGGCGAGCGCCCTCATGCTCGGCGGAGTGCGTCCGGTCGCCAAGCGGCACCTGGAGGTCCGGGGCATCCCGAACGACCCGGGCGCTGCCCTGGAGGGCGTGACCGCGGTCGTCGTCGAGCAGGTCTGCGACGACGGCGGGCGGGTGCGCGTCCACGGCGAGCTGTGGTCCGCCCGGCCCGCCCTGCCCGGGACCGTCCTGCCGCCCGGCTCCTCCGTCTGGATCGGCGCCGTCGAGGGCGCCACCGTCACCGTCCACCCGCTCCCGGAGGTCCCGTGACCGTCGTCGAGGTCCTGCTCGTCCTCGTCCTGCTCGTCCTGCTCGCCGCCGCCCTGTCGACCGTGCGGATCGTGCCGCAGGCCTCGGTGTACGTCGTGGAGCGGCTCGGCCGCTACAGCCGCTCGCTGCAGCCCGGGCTCAACCTGCTCATGCCCGGGCTCGACCGGGTGCGGGTCAAGCTCGACGTCCGCGAGCAGGTCGTGGCGTTCCCGCCCCAGGGCGTGATCACCAAGGACAACCTGCTCGTCGGCGTGGACAGCGTCCTCTACTACTCGATCACCGACCCGCGCCTCGCGACGTACGCGATCGAGAACCACATCGCCGCGATCGAGCAGCTGGTCGTGACGACCCTGCGCAACGTCATCGGCGGCATGCAGCTCGAGGAGGCGCTCACCGGCCGCGACGACATCAACAGCTCGCTCGCCGTCGTGCTCGACGAGGCCACCGGCAAGTGGGGCATCAAGGTCAACCGGGTGGAGATCCGCGGCATCGAGCCGCCGGCGACGATCCGCGACGCGATGGAGCAGGCGATGCGCGCCGACCGCGGCAAGCGAGCCGCCATCCTCACCGCCCAGGGCCAGCAGCAGTCGGCGGTGCTGTCGGCCGAGGGCGAGAAGCAGGCCGCCGTGCTGCGGGCCGAGGCCGACAAGGCGGCCCGGATCCTGCGGGCCGAGGCCGAGCGGGAGGCCGCGCTGCTGCGGGCGGACGGCGAGGCGCAGGCGATCACGCGGGTGGTCGAGGCGATCCGCGCCGCCGGCGTCGACGAGACGGTGCTCGCCTACCAGCGCCAGCAGCTGCTCCCGCGGCTCGCCGAGGGGTCGGCCAACAAGGTGTGGTTCGTGCCGACCGACGTCGTCGCGCAGGCGACCGGCGCGCTGGGTCGGCTGCAGGAGACGCTCGACGGGCGGCCGGTCGCGGTGCCGCCGGCCGGGCCGGCGGTGCCCGG
>JALYMN010000614.1 GCA_030773675.1 Actinomycetota bacterium | reverse complement strand
AGCGCCGCGACAAGCCCGACCCCAAGACCTACGTCGGCTCGGGCAAGGCGAAGGAGCTCCGCGACGTCGTGGTCTCGTCCGGCGCCGACACCGTCATCCTCGACGGCGAGCTGACTCCCGGCCAGCTTCGCGCGCTCGAGGACGTCGTCAAGGTCAAGGTCATCGACCGCACCTGGCTGATCCTCGACATCTTCGCCCAGCACGCGACCAGCCGTGAGGGCAAGGCGCAGGTCGAGCTGGCGCAGATGACCTACATGCTCCCGCGGCTGCGCGGCTGGGGCGAGTCGCTGTCCCGGCAGGGCGGTGGCGCCGGCGGTGGCGGCGGCGCGGGCGGGGGCGGCGTCGGCACCCGTGGTCCCGGTGAGACCAAGATTGAGACCGACCGGCGGCGGATCCGTGCCCGCAAGGCGCAGCTCACCCGGCAGATCGCGGAGATGAAGACCGCCCGCGACACCAAGCGGCAGGAGCGCACGCGCAACCGCGTCCCGTCGGTCGCGATCGCCGGCTACACCAACGCGGGCAAGAGCTCGCTGCTGAACCGGCTCACCGGCGCCGGTGTGCTGGTGGAGAACGCGCTGTTCGCCACCCTCGACCCGACGGTGCGCCGGGCGCAGACGCCGTCCGGGCGCGACTTCACGCTCACCGACACGGTCGGGTTCGTGCGCTACCTGCCGCACCAGCTCGTCGAGGCCTTCCGCTCGACGCTGGAGGAGGTGTCGGGCGCGGATCTGATCCTGCACGTGGTCGACGGCGCGCACCCCGACCCGGAGGGCCAGCTCGCCGCGGTCCGCGAGGTGTTCGCCGAGATCGGCGCGCAGGCTCTCCCCGAGATCGTCGTGGTCAACAAGAGCGACCTGGCCGACCCGCACGTGCTCGGCCGGCTGCAGCGCCGCGAGAAGCACTGCGTGCTCGTGTCGGCGCTGACCGGCGAGGGGCTGCCCCGCCTGCTCGAGATGCTCGAGGAGGAGGTGCCGCACCCGGACGTGCACGTCCACGTCGTCGTGCCCTACAGCTCGGGGTCGCTGGTGTCGCGGGTGCACTCCGAGGGCGAGGTGCTGGCCGAGGAGCACACGGGGTCCGGCACGCGCCTGGAGGCGCGCGTCGGCCCGCAGCTGGCGTCGGAGCTCGAGGCGTACCGGGTCGCGTGAGCCCGTCCGGCCCGTCGCTGGACGGGCGGCGGTTCCGCGGCGCGGGCGGTGGGGTGGACGTGTCGGCTTCGACCGTGTTCACGTTCGCCGAGGACCGGGACGGGGTGGTCACGGCGTCGTACGTCGGCGGGGCCGTCGTGCGCGGGACGCTGGTGGGGCGGCGCGACGGGTCCGTGGTGTCGTTCTCGTACAGCCAGCTGACGGCGTCCGGCACGCTCGACTCTGGCCACAGCACGGACCGGATCGAGGTCCTGGACGACGGGCGCCTGCGGCTGCACGAGTCGTGGTCGTGGGACAGCCGGTCCGGCTCCGGCGTTTCGGTGCTCGAGGAGCTGCCCGGGCCGCGCTGGGTGCGCGGGCGGGTGGTCCGCGGGTGCGTGTCGCCGGAGGCGTCGGCGGAGTTCTACGGCGGGCGGCTCGGGCTGTCGCTCGACGGGCCGCACGTGGACCTGCTGCTCGTGGACCTGCCCGGCGGCGGGTCGCTGGAGCTGTCGGTGTACGCGCCGGTGCCGTCGTCGGACCTGCTGGTGCTGTACCTGGCGTCGTCGGCCTCCGTGGCTGAGCTGGTCGCGTCGGCGGGGGTGTCGCCGGTGCCGTCGGAGGACCCGTACTGGTCCCGGTACGGCGTGACGGTGCTCGACCCGGACGGGCACCGGATCGTGCTCACCGCTCCGCCAGGGCTGTAGGGGCCCCTACACCACGTCCCGGGCGTGCGGGTTCACCCTGTGGACGGAACCGCTGGGCGGTGTGTCCGACTTAGGCTCCCGCGCGTGATCGCCCGGAAGGCCGTGCTCGTCCCGCTGCTGGTGGCCGCTCTTGGCGGCTGCAGCGGCGGCGACCCGGAGGTCGTCGTCCCGCCGCCTCTGCCGGAGATCACGGCCCCGCCGATGCGCGGTGCGAGTCCGACGGCTGCAGGGCCCTCCGTTGCTGCTGCAGCGCCTGCGATAGAGAACGTGGGTGCATTCGCAGCTCGCTACTACCAGGTCATCAACCAGGCCCTGCGGGACGGTCGCCCAGACCTGATCCGCGCCGCGAGTTCGCCCAGCTGCAGGTCTTGCGCCTCCCTGGCGTCTGCCATCGAGCGAAGACTACGTGACGGCCAAAAGTATCGCGGCGGCGCAATCACCGTTGTGGATCTCGCCGCGCCGCCCCTTGCAAGCGACCAGGTACGCGTCCTCGTCGTGTACAAGGCCGCGAGACTCGACCTTGTGGACACGTCTGGTCGCGTTGTGCTGACGAGGGCCGCTGTGCCTCGCGCCGTGAGCGAGGTGGTGCTCGGGCGTGAAGAGCAGGGCTGGCAGGTACGCGAGGTGACGCAGGTGCACTCGTCATGAGGCGGTTCATGACAATCGCAATCGTTGTCGCGCTAGCCACTCCTGCTCCTGCGTCTGCTCGACCTACAGCGCCGGTGCTCTGCGACTTCGCGCCCGGTGCAGGTGATTGTGCGGTTCAAGAGGCTCAACCCGGTCGAGCTGGCCGCGCGGATCGCATCGCGCCGTCCGCTGGCCGGCGGCCAAGCGCGCCCTTCGTGGAGCGCCGCTACGTGCCAACATGCACTGGCAACGACCTTGAAGGACCACAGAATCAGTGTCCGGCCACTGCCGTTCTCTGCGAGGGCACCGCCCCTCAGGGCGCAACGGCCTTCTGGGTCTGGACTAGGTTGTACGATCCGCGGTTGCCGGAGGTCGCACAGCCCGCCTTTGTGCGTCAGACCGGGTTTGTGTGTTTGACACCTGCGCAAGCCGCAGCGGCCGCGCTGCCGACTGTCGCGCAGGTCGCCGCCCTGGTCCAACGCGACTTCCAGCGCTTCGTCGTCATCAAGGGCCAGACCGTCATCGACCCACCCGCGCGCACGCTGGTCAACGTCGACACCATCTTCTCGACGCCCACCAACGCGTCCGTCATGCTCGACCCGCTCACCCTGCTCGGCCGCCGCGTCCTCATCACGATCAAGCCGGAGACCTACACCTGGCACTTCGGCGACGGCACGTCCCGGACTACCACCACGCCGGGCCGCCCCCGCGTCAAGGACGTCACCCACGTCTACCGCCGCGCCGCCGCCGTGTCGCCGTACGTGGTGATCTCCTGGTCGGGCACGTTCACCGTTGACGGCAGTGAGCCGCTGACGGTGCAGGGCCGGGCCACGACCACCGGCCCGGGCACACCCTTGCGCGTCCTCACCGCCCAGTCCGAGCTGGTCGCCCGATAGCACCAGGTCACCAATTCGGCTGGCGGCGCGGACGGGCCGCCTCAGACCTTCCGCAGCACCGTCACGACCCGCCCCAGCACGACCGCCTCGTCGCCGGGGATCGGCGCGTAGTTCGGGTTGTGCGGCATGAGCCAGACGTGCCCCTCTCGCTTCTTGTACGTCTTCACCGTCGCCTCACCGTCGATCATCGCTGCCACGATGTCGCCGTTGTCGGCC
>JALYMN010000613.1 GCA_030773675.1 Actinomycetota bacterium | reverse complement strand
GTCGCGCGCTGCCCGCGGGCGGCGAGCTCCTCGGCGACGGCGAGCACGCCGTCCTCGACGTCGACCGTGCTGTGCAGCACCACCTTCGTCGCGACCTTCGGGACCAGCCGGTTCACCGCCGCCAGCGTCAGGTAGGGCAGCCGCTTGCGCCAGGCCGGGCGCGCCGGCACGGGCACCGGACGGTCGACCCCGGGGAAGGTCTCGGCGTCGGGCACGGGACAGGCACCTCGTCTCGAGTCGGCCCCAGCGCTGCACCGGGCTCGACGGTCCACTCTAGGACCGCTCCGCCGGGGCCGAGGAGGGCACGACCGCCGGGCGGCGCCGGCGGGCGAGCCCGCGCAGGCCGTTCGCGACCAGGAGCACCGGCTCCCGGTCGACCACCCACAGCGCCGCCAGGTAGGCCACCGCGCACGCCGACACCTGGGCGAGGAGCACCTGCCAGGCGGGCAGGCTGTCGGGGACGCCGAGCCGGACGGCGAGGCCCGCCGCGGCGAGCGCCATGCTGGCGAACCACACCCCGCGCAGGGCACGGACGAGGTCGCGCCAGCGCAGGCCGGTCTCGCGCAGGCACGGCCGGAGGCTGACCAGCACCTCCAGGTAGAACTTGACCGCGAGGGCCGTGGCGACGCCGAGCGTGCCCCAAGGCAGCCCGATGAGCATGGCCGCGAGGCTCATGGCCGAGGTGAGCAGCCCCAGCCGGAACAGGGTGTCGGTCGCCCCGGTCGCGCGCAGCAGACCCGCGACCGTGGTGGTGAGCGTCTGCGGCAGCGCGGACAGCGCCAGGACCTGCAGGACGTCGACCATGCCGAGCCAGCGGCGTCCGAGCAGCACCTCGATCATCGCCGGCGCGGCGACTGCCATCCCCAGGGTGACGGGCGCGGCCGCCGCGCCGGTCGCCGCGAGGGCGCGCAGCCAGGCCCGCCCCATCCGCGGCCGGTCGTCGCGCAGCCGGGTGATGGCCGGGACCAGCACCCGACTCATGGCGATGTTGACCTGCAGTACCGGCAGCCGCATGAGGTTGTACGCGCGGTTGTAGTAGCCGAGCGAGGTCAGGTCCACGAAGCGGGCGAGCAGCAGGTTGTCCGCGTTGCGCGACCAGAAGTTCAGCAGGCTGAAGCCGGTGATGCCGCGGGTGAAGGTCCACAACTCGCGCAGGCTCTCCCGGTCGGGACGCGCCCGGGGGCGCCAGCGCACGAGTGCGTAACTGCCGAAGGAGCGGGTGGCCTGGTCGACGAGCGGGCCGAGCACTAGGCTGTAGGCGCCCGCGCCGGCCACGGCGGCGACCACCGTCGTGACGATGCCGAGTGCCGCGCAGACCGTCTCGACGACGGCGATCTGCTTGAAGCGCAGGGTCCGCTCGAGCAGCGCGGTGGGCACCAGCGACCTGTTCAGCACGAAGATCAGGCTGGCCAGCATCAGGACGGGGGTCAGCGCGGGGATGTCGAACAGCACGGCCAGCGGCGCCGCGAGCAGCGCCACGATCGCCGTGAGCAGCACGCTCATCGCCGCGTGCACGTAGAACACCGTGCTGAGCAGCTTCTCCGTGACCCGGTGCACGTGGATGATCGCGCTGCTCAGCCCCAGCGTGTTGAAGATGGCGCCGAAGGTGAGGACCGGGAAGACGACGGCGGTGATGCCGAAGTCGCTGGGCAGCAGCAGCCGCGCGGTGATGATCGTCCCGAGGAACTGGACGAACTGCGAGACCACCTTCGAGCCGACCGCCCAGACGGCCCCCTGCTTGGCGCCGCGGCCGAGCGGCACCCCCGTCTCCAGGCGCAGCACGACGGGGTGCTGCTCGGGCACGTCGGCAGCCGGGGGAGCAGGGGGCGGGGGAGAGGTCATCGACGGACGCGCTCAGGACGACGGGAGCGCGCGGGCGACCCGGTGGTCGCCGGCCGGGCGGTCGGTCCTCCGGGCGGGCAGGCCGAGGCCGTCGAGCAGGCGGGCCGCGCTGCCGTCGTCGTGGAACTGGTGGAAGCGCCGCCGGGCACGGCGGCGCTCCTCGGCCATCGGGTCGCGGCCGGCGACGACGTCGTCCAGGGCGCGCAGCAGCTCGTCGGTGGTGCGGGTGAACG
>JALYMN010000612.1 GCA_030773675.1 Actinomycetota bacterium | reverse complement strand
GGGCAGCGCCGGGCCGCGGAGTGGGTGCCGGTGCTCGGCGCGGCCGGGGTGCCCTGCGCGCCCGTGCAGGACCTCGGCGCCGTTCAGCGCGACCCGCAGGTCGTGGCGGCCGGGCTGCTGCAGGAAGTCGGGCACCCTGCCGGACCGGTGCGGGTCGTGTCGTCGCCGCTGCGGCTTGACGGCGAGCGTCCGCGGGTGCGCCGCGCCCCGCCCCTACTCGGCGAGCACACCGTCGAGGTGCTGCGCGCCCTCGGCCTGGACGACGTGCAGGTCGCGGAGGTCACCGGTGCCGACCGGGGGTGAGGCGCTGGTCGGCGCGCTGCGCGCCCTCGGCGTGGAGGTCGCGTTCGGCCTGCCCGGTGTGCACAACCTCGCGGCCTGGAAGGCGTTCCCCGGCTCCGGCGTCCGGCTCGTCGGGGTGCGGCACGAGCAGACCGCCGGGTACGCCGCCGACGGCTACGCGCGCGCGACCGGACGGCTCGGCGTCGCGCTGACCACGACCGGCCCGGGCGCCGCGAACGCCGTGACGGCGGTCGGCGAGGCCTGGGCCTGTCACTCACCGGTGCTCGTCGTCGCGACCGACGTCCCGTCGACGGTGCGCAGGAACGGCGTCTACCGCGGCGTGCTGCACGAGACGACCGACCAGGCGGGCTTCTTCCGCCCTGTGACCAAGGCGCAGCTCCGGGTCCCAGACGCCGCCGGCCTCGCCGCCGCCGTGCGCCGCGCCGCCGACACGGCGCTGGAGCACCCACGGCGCCCGGTCTACCTCGAGGTGCCCACCGACCTGCTCTCGGCGCAGGTGCCGGCGGAGCCGGAGCCGGAGCCAGAGCCGCCCGGACCGCCGCCGCTCGCACCTGAGGTGACCCCGCTGCCGGAGCTGACCGCCGCGCGGCCGCTCATCTGGGCGGGCGGGGGTGCGACCGCGTCCGGCGCCGGCCCGCAGGTCGCGGCGCTGGCTCGCCGGCTCGGCGCGCCGGTGCTCACCTCCTACGGCGGCCGCGGGCTGCTGCAGCCGGACGACCTTCACCTGGTCCCGCTGCCGCCGCACGCCCCGGAGGCGGGGGCGCTGTGGGACGCCGCCGACCTCGTCGTCGTCCTGGGCAGCGACCTCGACGCGATGAACACCCAGGGGTTCCGGCAGCCCCGCCCGCCGCGCGTGGTGACCGTGGACCTGGCCGAGCCGGTCAACCTCGTGCCCGACGTGTGGGTGCGCGGCGACGTGGCGCCGGTGCTCGACGCCTGGCTGGCGCAGCTGCCCGCCGCCGACCGGCCGCCGTGGGCGCCGCGCCCGGCGCGGGTGCTCGAGGGGCCGGAGGGCGCGTTCCTCGCGGCGCTCGAGGCCGGGCTGCCCGACGGCGCGGTGGTCGTCGCCGACATGTGCGTCCCCGGCTACTGGTACGGCGGCTACGGCCGGGTGTCCGGGCCGCGCGGACTCGCCTACCCGGTGGGCTGGGGCACCCTCGGGTTCGGCTTTCCGGCTGGGCTCGGGGCGGCGCTGTCCGGCCGGCCGACGGTGGCGGTGGTCGGCGACGGCGGGTTCCTGTTCGCCTGCGGCGACCTCGCGACCGCCGCGCAGGAGTGCCTGCCGCTCACCGTGGTCCTCGTTGACGACGGTGGCTACGGCATCCTCGCCTACGACTTCACCAAGGACGGCGAGCAGCCCGTCGGCTGCGACCTCGAGCCTCCGGACTTCGTGGCGCTCGCAGCCGCGTTCCGGGTGCCGGCGCGCGAGGTCACGGTCGAGCAGCTGCCGGACGCCGTCGCGGCGGGGGTGGCGAGCGGCAGGCCGAACCTCGTGGTGCTGCGGGCGTCGTACCTCCCGCCGCCGAACACCTCGCCGCGCTGGTACCGCGCCGCCGGCTGACCGCCGCCGACCCGCCGCCCCCGCGGCTCGCCCGTCCACGCCATGCCCACGCCCGCCCACGCCCGCCCACGCCCACGCCCACGCCGCGACGATCCTCCTCACATCTCGGCGACACGCCGCCGGGCTCGCAACGGCGCGAAGATCGTTGCGGGGACGGGGGCGGTGGAGCAGGACGGCGGGGAGCGCCCTACAGGCGGAACCCCCCGTCGTACGTGCTCGCCTCGGTGTCCATCTGCGCCTTCTGCAGCCGCCCGGCGTAGTCCCAGTTCATCGACTGCCAGCGGGTGAACTGGTCGAGCACCCACACCCCCGACTGCCGCGACCCGTTGCCGCTCTTGCCGTTGCCGCCGAAGGGCAGGTGCGCCTCGGCGCCGGAGGTCGAGTTGTTGACCGACACCATCCCGGCGCTGACGCGCTCGCGGAACCGGAAGGCGGTCGCCGGGTCGCGCGTGTAGATCGCGCTGGACAGGCCGTAGCCGTGGCCGTTGGCGAGCTCAACCGCCTCGTCGAACGCGGCGAAGCGCATCACCGGCACGAGCGGGCCGAACGTCTCTTTGCGGTAGAGCGCGTCGTCCGGCCGGACGCCGCTGACGACGACCGGGTGCGCGTAGACCCCGGCGTCCGGGTCGCCGACGAAGCCGGGCCGGGGGTTCGCCGAGGTGATCCGGCCGGTGCGGCCGTGCTCGGTGTGGTGCGGCTGCACCTCGCCGAGCCACTTCTCGAACCCGGACAGGAACCGCTCGGACAGCATCGGTCCGTACAGCACGTCCTGCGTCGGGTCGCCGACCGGCGCGGCCGCGACCCGGGCGACGAACCGCGCGAGGAACTCCTCGTGCACGTCGTCGTGCACGACCGCCACGCCGAGGGAGGTACAGCGCTGGCCGGCGGTGCCGAAGCCGGAGAACAGGGCGCCCTCAACGGCGAGGTCGAGGTCGGCGTCGGGCATCACGACGAGCGGGTTCTTGCCGCCGAGCTCGAGGCACGGGCTCTGCAGGTGCCGGCCGCACAGCTCGCCGATGCGCAGCCCCACCTCCGACGAGCCGGTGAACCCGACCTTCTGCACCAGCCCCTGGTCGAGCGCCTGCGCCAGCCCCTCGTACGTCGTCGGCCCGTCGGCGTGGACCGTGCCGAGCACGCCGGTGGGCAGCCCGGCGGCGAGGAACAGCCGGTGAAGCGCGTCGCCGAGCGCGGCGGCGTACTCGGCGGGCTTCCACACCACCGCGTTGCCGCACAGCAGCGCCGGCACGAGGTACCAGGACGGCACGGCGACGGGGAAGTTGCCGGCCGTGATGATCCCGGCGACCCCGACGGGGACGCGGAAGGTGAACAGCTGCTTGCCGCGCATCTCGCTCGGCACGGTCTGGCCGTAGAGGCGCCGCCCCTCGCCCAGGAAGAAGTCGCAGGTGTCGACGATCTCCTGCACCTCGCCGAGCGCCTCGGCGCGCGGCTTGCCGACCTCCCGGACGACGAGGTCGGCGAGCGCCTGCTGGTTGGCCTCGACCAGCCGGCCGACCTGCGCGACCACCCGGCCGCGCACCGGCGCGGGGGTCGCGGCCCAGCCGGGCTGGGCCTGCCGGGCGGCGCGGAAGGCCTCGACCAGCTGCCCGGCCGAGGCCAGGGAGACCTCGGCGACGACGTCGTCCAGGCGCGCCGGATTGGTGGACAGCAGGGTGCCGGCGGTCCCCGGCACGGGACGGCCCCCGTAGTGCGACGTGACGAGCATGCGGACCTCGCTAGGGGAGGGGCAGGGACGGGGCGAGCCGGGACAGCACCCGGTCGAGCGCGGCGACGCCCTCGGCCAGGTCGGCCTCGGGCACGGTCAGGGCGGGGCGGAAGCGGACGCTGCGCCGGCCGCAGCCGAGCAGGAGCACCCTCTCCTGCTCCCGCAGGGACTGCAGCACCTGGTCGCGGAGGGCGGCGTCGGGCAGCGTGAAGGCGCACATCAGCCCGCGCCCGCGGACGTGCTTGACCGCCGGGTGTCGCGCGGCCAGCCCGTGCAGCAGCCCGAGCAGCACGGGCCCGAGGCCGGCGGCGCGCTCGATCAGCCGGTCGCTCTCGACGACCTCGAGCACCCGGCGGGCCCGCACCATATCGGTGAGCGACCCGCCCCAGGTCGAGTTGATCCGGCTGGACGTGCGGAAGACGTTGTCGGCGACCTGGTCGACGCGGCCGCCGGCCATGACCCCGCAGACCTGCGTCTTCTTGCCGAACGCGACGACGTCGGGCTGCACCCCCAGCTGCTGGTAGGCCCAGGCGGTGCCGGTGAGCCCGGCGCCGGTCTGCACCTCGTCGAGCACGAACAGCGCGTTGTGCTCGTGGCACAGCGCCTGCATCGCCTGCAGGAATGCGGGGCGGAAGTGGTGGTCACCGCCCTCGCCCTGCACCGGCTCCATGACGAAGCAGGCGATGTCGTGCGGGTGCTGCACGAAGGCGGCCCGGGCGGCGGCGAGGGAGTCGCGCTCGCGCCGCACGACGTCGGCGCCGGGCGACAGGTACGGCGCGGGGATCCGCGGCCAGGCGAACGTCGGGAACCGCGCGGTCTTGACCGGGTCGGTGTTGTCAGCGACAGGGTGTAGCCGCTGCGCCCGTGGAAGGCGCCGCGCAGGTGCAGGACCTTGCTCCCGCGCCGCGGGTCGCGGCCGTGCGCCTCGTTGCGCCGGCTCTTCCAGTCGAACGCCACCTTGAGCGCGTTCTCGACCGCCAGCGCGCCGCCCTCGACGAAGAACAGGTGCGGCAGCGCCGGGTCGCCGAGCACCCGGGCGAACACCTCGACGAACCGCGCCATCGGCACGCTGTACACGTCGGAGTTGCTGGGCTTGTTCAGCGCCGCCTCGACGAGCTCCTGCCGGAACACCAAGTCCTCGGCCAGCGCCCTGGTTCATGCCCAGCGCGCTGCTGGCGAAGAAGGTGAACAGGTCAAGGTACGTCGTGCCGTCCCGCGCGTCGACGAGCCGGCTGCCGGCGCTCGTCGTCAGGTCGAGGACGAGGTCGAGGCCGTCGACGAGCAGATGCCGCGACAGGGACGCGTGGACGTCCTGCGGCGCCACCGCGGGCCCGAGCAGAGCGGTCATGGCGGGAGAGTAGCGGGAGGACGTCCTGAGAACCAGGACGGACACAGGACTTCGTCCCGCGTAGTCGGGGAAAGGGTCAGGACGAACGACTGCCAATGGTCCGGCGGTCGACCTCGCGGCAGCGTCCCCGCTCCCGCTCCGGACGCAGGCGCCTAGCCTCGCGCCGTGACGACGACGCTCTACCGCCGCGGCCGGGTGCGCTCGCCGGCCGACCCGTTCGCCACCGCCCTGCTCGTCGACGGCGACACCGTCGCCTGGGTCGGGCAGGAGCTCGCCGCCGACGCGATGAGCGCGGACGTCGTGGTCGACCTCGAGGACGCCTGGGTCGCTCCCGCCTTCGTCGACGCGCACGTCCACGCGACCTCCACAGGGCTCGCCCTGACCGGTCTCGACCTCACGTCGAGCCCGAGCCTGGCTGCGGCTCTGGCCGCGGTCGAGCAGGCGGCCCGCCGAGCGCGCGGGAGCGTCCTGCTGGGCACCGGCTGGGACGAGACCGCGTGGCCGGAGCGGCGCCCCCCGACGGCGTCCGAGCTGGACCGCGCGTCCTACGGCGGCGTGGTCTACCTCGCCCGCACCGACGTGCACAGCGCGGTGGCGAGCAGCGCCCTGCTCGCCGCGGCGCCCGAGGCCCGGCGGCTGCCCGGGTTCGCGGGCGAGGGCCTGGTCCGTCAGCAGGCGCACCACGCGGTGCGCGCGGCGGCGTACGCGTCGGTGACGCCGGCGCAGCGGCGCAGCGCCCAGACCGCGGCGCTGCGCCGCGCGGCAGCGCTCGGGATCGGCTGTGTGCACGAGTGCGGCGGCCCGGACATCGGCGGGGAGGAGGACTTCACCGCCCTGCTCGCGCTCGAGGGCGACCTGCCGGAGGTCCTCGGCTACTGGGGCGAGCTCGACGGGGTCGAGCGCGCGCGCGAGCTGGGAGCGGTCGGCGCGGGCGGCGACCTGTTCGCCGACGGCGCGCTGGGCAGCCGGACGGCGCACCTGTGCGCGCCGTACGCCGACGAGCCGGGCTCCACCGGCGCGGCCTACCTCGACGCGGAGCAGGTCGGCCGGCACGTCGCCGCCTGCACCCGCGCCGGGCTGCAGGCCGGGTTCCACGCGATCGGCGACGCCGCCCTGAACGCCGTCCTCGACGGGGTGGACCGCGCGGCAGCGGAGGTGGGCGCGGCGCCCGTGCGCGCCGCCCGGCACCGCGTCGAGCACGCCGAGCTCCTGACGCCGGAGCTCGTGGCCCGCATGGCCGCCCACGGATCGGTCGCGAGCGTCCAGCCCGCCTTCGACGCGCGCTGGGGCGGGCCGGACGGGATGTACGTGACCCGCCTCGGAGCCGAGCGCGCTCGGACGATGAACCCCTTCGCCGCGCTGGCCGCCGCGGGCGTGCCGCTCGCGCTGAGCTCGGACGCGCCCGTCACCCCGCTCGATCCCTGGGGCGGGGTGCGCGCCGCGGTCGCGCACCGGAACCCGGGCAACGGC
>JALYMN010000611.1 GCA_030773675.1 Actinomycetota bacterium | reverse complement strand
CCTCGGCCCGAACGCCAGGTCGTAGCGGCCTGCCCGTCACCGGGCATTACTCGCCTGCCCGACACATAAAGGGTAAGCGGACCATGAAGGAGGATGTCCCGATCGCCGTGGAACTTCGGCGGCGGCCCGGGTGACGCTCAGCCGGTATGGGCTCCTCGGTCGGGACGTGCGTGACGATCTGTGCGGTGATCTCGCGCTCGACCGCTACGACGAGCCCGGCAAGCTGCTGGTAGCCGATGATCCGTCGGAACTGGCGCTCGGCTTCGAGCATTCCGGCGGCCGTTCAGCGCAGGCACATCTCGCCGTTCTGCCAGCGCTTGACGTTGCGGCTGCTGCGCCGGACGCACTCGATCATCGACTCGCACGGGTTCGTGCTGGCGAGGGTGCGCTTCAGCCCGCCGCGCACCCCGAGGCGGGTGACGGTGAGGGTCTCCTCCAGGCCCTCGCGCAGCGACGCCGCGGCGCCCGGGTGACTGCGCTTCTCCGACAAGCCCGTCCTGGTGCGCGACATGCGTCCCGTCTCGCCCACCGCCAAAGAACTCATCCACCCGTAGAGCGACGAGGAGTCGAGCACCCGTCCAAGATCAAGGCGGCCCGCTCAAGGACGCCTGAAGCAAACGCGCCAGAGCAGCGCTCGGACTCCCGGTCGTACTCGACCCGATCCGCCGACCGAGACTGCGGACGACGAGCTCGTCGCCCCGCACCTCGACACGGTACGAGTAGGTGATCGGGAGGTCTGAGGCGGGCTCCGCATCACATTGCCATACGCCGGGCGGAGCCGCCTGTTCGGCACAAACAATGCTCGCGAGCTCCACGCCCTCACTCGTTGCCTGCTCAGCGACCGCCTGCTCAACGTCCTCCTGCGAAGGTCCGCTCGCGAGCGGAGACGCGAACACGAGCCACCCAGCGGCGAAGCCAACCGCGACTGCGACAACGAGGCCGAGCAGGATGACCCAGGTCCTCATCTGCCCTTCCTTCCCCGCATCGCCCCGACAGCCCGCATACGACGTGGAGGCTCAGGGGGAGGTAATCACTAGCGGCCTAGCGGAGACACCGCTCCCCGCCTCGTCCGGGTGGGTCGCTAGTTTGGCTTTAGTTTCTGAGTGTCAGGAAGGCCCCGAGGACGCGCATACTCGCGGTACGGCTTGAGGTTCTGCCGCCGCGACGAGCGTCCCGGACCCTGTTCTGGATCGCGCTAAATCGACTTCTACGTGCCGTCGAGCCCGGTGGCCCGAGTGATCCACGCGGTGACGATGCTCGTGGCGGCGGACTTCCCCGTCTCCACGAGCCCGTCCCTCACCTTCACGAGCGCGGTGCGGTCGTCCGCAGGCGTAGCGGGGTCCTCAATGCGCTCGGTGAGCACCTGCACGAGGGCGTCCACGTCCACATCGCCAGGCCGAGGCCACCCCGAGAAGCGCTGCAACCCCTTCTCCGTGGCCCGAACGAGCTTGAGGTATCGCCCACTCGGGAACGCGGCTTCGATCCACCCGTACTTCTTGGCCTCGCGGAGCACGAACCACAGCTGGGGGTCATCGTGGTCCCGGCCCAGCGCGTCAGCGAGCGCGGCTCCATTGACCTTGCCATCCGCGCTCTCATCGAGCAGCCGATATGCCGTCCTGAGCACTGGCTCCATCTCCGACCAGTTCGGCATGCGCGAAAGGTACGCAGGGCGCACGACGGGACTGTCGCCTTCCTCCTCATCCCCGCCTCGGCGGCGATCCCCCTCGCCCACCGGGACGGGGTCGCCGCGGGGGCGATGCTGCACTCCGTCGCTGGAGTGGGTGACTGTCGCGGTGCGGTTCGTCATCGCGCCTACTCGCCTTTCCGCTCGTCCCCTTGTACGCGCTGATCCTCGGCGTGATCGGCTGGCGTCGGGCCTTGAGCAAGTAGCTCGGCGCGCGACAGATCCGATCCAAGCGCAGGCGGAGACGACGCCGGCCGCCTAACCCCGCCGCTGTAACTGCGTGCCGTCAAGCGCGTCGAGGGCGGCACGGAGCTTCGCGTGCTCCTTCGAGCACCGGACGCGGGCTGACGCGACCCGCGGGGGCGCTTGAGCGGTTCGAGGCCGCGGGCCGCGAGCCTCGAGCGGGCCATGGCGGCCGGTGAGGCAGCGAACGGAGATCAAGGTCCTCCCCGCCACGTGCAGCCAGCAACCCGGGCGCTCCGATGAGCCGTTCTGTGGCGGGTGTCGTCGGCACGCAGGGTGGCGGAGGTCGCCGGGCTGGCCAGTCGGGAGAGAACTTCGACGCCCCCGGGCTTCTTCTAGCCCCCACCCCTCCAGCGCGCAGTTCCAGGCGAGGGATGGGACGGCCACGCCCGCGTGAGCGCGATCCGAACCGGGCAGCACCCGCCGATGCCAATCGCCGCCGCCCCCGGCTTCTCCTTTGGTGACCCTTACGCCATTGGGCTCGCCTTTGCCGGCTTCGCGGTGTTCGCGGCCATTGGCGCGCTCTCGCACCAGCACGAACGCGCCTTTTCCGCAAGCCTCATCTACCTCGCCCTGGGCCTGGTCGCGGCGACGCTCATCGATG
>JALYMN010000610.1 GCA_030773675.1 Actinomycetota bacterium | reverse complement strand
GGCCTGGCCCGCTGCGGCCGCCTCACCCGCGGACGGCGGCCTGCCGGCTGGGCCCCGTGCCCTGCGCGGGCACCTGCGCCGCCCGCGGTCCGAAGTCCGGGCGCAGCGGCATCCCCGACGCCCCCTGCGTGGTCTTGACCGCGAGCACCTGGTGCAGCTGGATCTCGTCCACCTCGAAGCCCAGCCGCGACCCGGCGAGGTACAGCGCCCACACCTTCGCGGTGCCGGGGCCGACCTCGCGCAGCGCGTCGTCCCAGTACGCGTCGAGGTTCTCGCACCACGCCCGGCAGGTGCGCGCGTAGTGCTCGCGCAGGTTCTCCTCGTGCCGGACCTCGAGGCCGGCCCGCTGCAGCACCGTGACGACCCGGCCGAGCCCGGGCAGCTCGCCGTCCGGGAACACGTAGCGGGCGATGAACCCGCGCTTCGCGATCGGCGGGCAGTCGTCGTCCGCGCGGGTGATGCAGTGGTTGAGCAGCCGGCCCTGCGGCCGCAGCTTGCCGGCCAGCCGCGCGGCGTACGTCGGCAGCTGGGCGAGCCCGACGTGCTCGGTGAGCCCGATCGAGCTGACCGCGTCGAAGCCCGTCTCCGGCACGTCCCGGTAGTCCTGGTGCCGGACCTCGACCCGCCCGGACAGCCCGGCGCGCTCGACCGCGGCCTGCCCCCAGCGCGCCTGCTGCGCCGACAGCGTCACGGCGACCACCCGCGCGCCGTGATGGCGCGCCGCGTGCAGCGCCATCCCGCCCCAGCCGCACCCGACGTCGAGCAGCCGCTGGCCGGGGCGCAGGTCGAGCTTGCGGCAGACCAGGTCGAACTTCTCCTCCTGCGCCTGCTCGAGCGTCGCCTCCTCCGCGGGGTAGACGGCGCAGGTGTAGGCCATAGAGGGCCCGAGGACCCAGGAGTAGAAGCGGTTGCTCACGTCGTAGTGGTGGGCGATGGCCACGGCGTCGCGCCGCAGGGTGTGGGCACGCAGACCGGCCAGGTAGCGCTTCGCGCCCACCTCCTGCGGCGGCGGCTCGACGAGGTGCAGCGCCTGCGGGCCGAGCGTGCGCAGCACCTGCAGCCGCTCCCGCCAGGTGAGGTCGGCGATCCGCTGCCGGCGCAGCAGGCGCAGCGCCGTGTAGTGGTCGGGAGCGTCGAGCTCGAGCGTGCCGCTGACGTAGGCGCGCGCCATCCCGAGCTCGCCGGGCGCCACGACGAGGTGGGTGAGCGCGCGCGGGTCGAGCACCCGGAGCGTGACCTCGGCGTCCGGCGGACCGGCGGCCGAGCCGTCGTACGCCTCGAACCGCACCGGAGCCTCGACCACCGCGGCCAGGGCGTCGGCGACCTGCATCGTGCTCCTCCTCCTCGCGGCGCTACCGGGCCTGCACGCACTTCGCATACAGGTCGAGCAGCCGCCCGTCCGGGTCGTAGGTCTTCTTGAGCACCTCGTAGGCCGCGCCGCCGTACAGCCGCCAGAAGTGGTCGGGCTCGTAGCAGCTCGTCGAGTAGAGGGACTTGCGCCCGCCGAGGTCGTCGACCAGGCGCTCCACCAGCCTGTTGTGCGTACGGTCCGGCTGCCCGGGGGCGAGCGGCACGCTGCCCCAGAGACCGACGTTGACGTAGAGGACGTCGGGGTCGAGCCGGTACAGCTCCCACACCGCCGCGGGGTCACGCTGGCGCAGCGGGCACAGCCAGACCGGGGCGATCGGCACCTCGCGGGCGAGCACGTCGAGGAGCTCCGCGAGCCGCTCGACGGGCACCTCGACGTCCTGGACGACGTCCTCGCGGGCCGGGCGCCCGCGCGCGAGGTCGAGGCGGGTCTTGACCCGGTACCGCTTCTCCAGGTCGACGACCCTCCACCAGGTGTCGCTGCGCAGGTAGCGGCGCGGGATCCACCGGCGCACCCGCGGGTCCTGGACGCCGAGCGCGCGGGAGCACCAGAACCAGTCGGTGTCCCAGCGCCACAGGTAGTCGCGCACGGTCAGCCAGTCCTGCCGCCGGCGCTGCAGGCTGCGGTAGTAGACCTGCATGCCGGTGTAGTCCGACAGCGCGGGGGCGTCGTCGGTGTACGACGCGAGCGTGACGACGACGTCGTCCGGGCGGAACCAAGTGCCGTCGACGAAGTCGGCTGCACGGCGCTCGCACGCGTCGCGGAGCACCTCCGCCGCCTCCTGCGCCGAGCCGCAGCGGACGTGCCGCAGATGGACGAACGGCTGCACCGGCTCGAGCTCGACGCGCAGCCGCAGGGCGTAGCCGAGGGTGCCGTAGGAGTTCGGGAACCCAGCGAACAGGTCGGGGTGCTGCCTGCGGCTGCACGTCACGGCCCGGCCGTCGCCGGTGAGCACGTCCATCTCGAGCACCGACTCGTGCGGGGCCCCGTTGCGGAAGCTGGTGCTCTCGATCCCGAGACCGGCCACCGCGCCGCCGAGGGTGATCGTCTTGAGCTGCGGCACCACCAGCGGCACCAGCCCGTGCGGCAGCAGCGCGTCGACGAGCTCCTCGTACGTCGTCATGCCGAGCACGTCGGCCGTGCGGCCGTCGGGGTCGACGCGCAGCATGCCCCGGAAGGCGCTCACGTCCAGCCGGGGCCCGGTGCTGCGGGCGCGGGTGCGGAACAGGTTCGACGTGGTCTTGGCCAGCCGCACCGTCGCGTCGGGCGGCAGCGCGGCGTAGTCGGCCTGCAGCCGGGCCACGCTCCGCTCGTACGACGTCACCAACCCCTCCCCCCTGTGCCCGACCTAGCCAATCAGCCAGGGGCACGGCGTGCAGGGCGTTTGGCGCAGGCACCTCCGGGAGGGTGAGCTCCGGCGGGACGACCCTCGCCGCGCGCTGCCGGCCGGCAACCGTTCCGCTTGCCGCGGCTGGGAGGATCCGTGCTGCCAGAGCAGCACGGATC
>JALYMN010000609.1 GCA_030773675.1 Actinomycetota bacterium | reverse complement strand
GTCTGGTCCCGCGCGGCGCGCCGCCGGCGGCCGCCGCCGAGGGGCTGCGCCTGGCGCTCGGCGAGCGCGCCGGGTTCGCCGGCTCGGCGGAGGACTACGCCGACCTGCGCAGCTCGCTGCTGCACGAGGTGGTGCAGCGCCAGCGCGGGCTGCCGCTGCTGCTGTCGGTGGTCTGGACGGAGGTGGCCGCGCGCATCGACGTCCCGGCGTACGCCGTCGCCCTGCCCGGGCACGTCGTCGTGGGCGTCGGCGACCCCGACGACGAGCACGTGCTCGTCGACCCCTTCGCCGGCGGCCGGCTGCTCAGCGTCGCCGACGCAGACGCCCTGGTGCGGACGGCGACCGGCCGTGCCCTGCAGCCCGACGACCTGCGGCCCGCCGCGCCCGAGGACCTGCTGCTCCGGCTGCTCACGAACGTGCGCGCGCTGACCACCCGTCAGGACCGCCTGCTCGAGAGCAGCCGCACCCGGCTGTGGGCCGTGGAGCTGTCGCTGCTGCTCCCGCGCGCCCCGCTGTCGCTGCGTCGCGAGCGCGGCGAGCTGCTCGTGCGCCTCGGCGGGCACCTCGCCGGGGCCGACGAGCTCGAGGACTACGCCGACGTCGTCGCGCAGGTCGACGAGCGCGAGGCCGAGCAGGCCCGGCGCGGGGCGCGGCTGGCGCGGTCCCGCCTGAACTGATCGCGCCTACGCTCGCCCGCGTGCTGCGCCTGACCGACACCCGCACCCGCCGCGTCGAGGAGATCGTGCCGTCGGCGCCCGGCCTGCTGACGGTGTACGCGTGCGGCCCGACGGTCTACCGGTACGCCCACGTCGGCAACCTGCGGACCTTCCTGCTGAGCGACCTGCTCCGGCGTACCGCCGAGGTGCACGGGCTGCAGGTGCGGCTGGTGCAGAACATCACTGACGTCGGCCACATGCAGGACGACACCGGCATCGACGACGGCGGCGAGGACAAGCTGCTGGCGCAGGCCAGGCTCGAGGACCGCTCGCCGTTCGCCGTCGCCCGCTTCTACGAGGCCGCGTTCCACCGCGACCTCGACCTCCTCAACGTGCGCCCGGCCGACGCCTACCCCCGCGCGTCGGAGTGGATCGCGTCGATGCTGGAGCTGACGCAGCGGCTCGTCGACAAGGGCCACGCGTACGTCGGCACCGACGGCACCGTCTACTTCGACGCCCGCTCCTACGACTCCTACGGCGCGATCTCCGGCAACCGGCTGGAGGACCTGCGCGCGGGGCACCGCGCCGACGCCGCCGAGCTCACCGCGGGCAAGCGCTTCCACGCCGACTGGGCCCTGTGGAAGCGGGCCGGCGAGAACCGGGAGATGACGTGGGACTCGCCGTGGGGCCGCGGCTTCCCGGGCTGGCACCTCGAGTGCTCCGCGATGTCGCTCGACCTGGTCGGCGAGACGATCGACGTGCACACGGGCGGCGTCGACCTGCGCTTCCCGCACCACGAGGACGAGCGGGCGCAGTCGGACTGCGCGGTCGGGCACGAGGTCGTGCGGCACTGGGTGCACGGCGAGCACCTGCTGTTCGAGGGCCGCAAGATGGCCAAGTCGACGGGCAACGTCGTCCTCGTCGCGGACGTCGTCGAGCGCGGGCACGACCCGCTCGCCCTGCGGCTGGCCTTCCTCACCTCCCGCTACCGCACGCAGGCCGACCTGTCCTGGGACGCGATCGCCGCGGCGGACCGGACGCTGCGCCGCTGGCGGGAGCGGGTGGCCGACTGGGCGGAGGAGCCGTCCGCACCCATGCCCGCCGCCGCCCGCGCCGAGGTGCTCGACGCGTTCGACGACGACCTGGACACCCCACGGGCGGTGCAGGCGCTGCGCCGGCTGGAGAAGGACGACGCGCCGCGCGACGGCGCGAAGTTCGAGCTGTTCGCCTGGGCCGACCGGCTGCTCGGGCTGGACCTGGCGCGCGACGTCGGCCGCCCCCGGCCCGTCGCCGCGCTGCCGGACGGCGCGCAGGAGTTGCTGGACGCCCGGGCCGCGGCGCGGGCGGCGAAGGACTTCACCGCCTCGGACCGCCTGCGCGGCGAGCTCGCCTCGCTCGGCGTCGCCGTCCAGGACACCCCCGCCGGGCAGGAGTGGTCCCCGGCCTGAGTCAGTCCTCGAGGGCGAGTGGCCAGAGCAGCGCCTGGGCGTTCAGGGTGGTGCCGACGGGGGCGTGCAGGTGCGTGCCGTCCCGGTGGCGCAACTGCACCGTCCGCCCGTTCAGGACCATCGTCGAGCGGTAGACGCCGCCCGGGGTGAGGGTGTCGCGGGGGGCGGTGTTGAGGCGCACGTCGTCCGGGTAGCGGGCGGCCAGCCTCGTGAGGGCCGCCGTCAGTGGCGCCGTCAGCTGGCCGTGCCAGGTCTGGCGAGCCATGACGGGCGGCAGGGCGAGGTAGGTGCGCACGCCGGCCACGCGGTTCCAGCGGACGATCGCCCCGAGGTCGGCCTCGTACACCTGCGCGATCCGGGTCCGCAGGGCGGGTGAGAGGATGCCCGGCGGGCGGCCGCCGATGCGGCTCGTCAT
>JALYMN010000608.1 GCA_030773675.1 Actinomycetota bacterium | reverse complement strand
GCGCCGGTGCGCTCCAGGTGCGTGCGCACGGCGTTGCCGACGTCCGGCCCGCCGGCCGCCTCCAGCAGGGCCACGATCGCCTCGAGCAGCGACCCCCGGGCGGGCCGGCCCTCGAGGTGCGCAGTGGCCCGGCGGCAGTGGTGGTCGGCGGACGGCAGGGCGTCGGCGGCGTCCGGAAGGTCGGTCACGACGCCGTCACCCCGCCCTGTCCGAACGGACAGGGTTCGACCCCTGTCCAGTCCGCCGCTTGCCCGCACGCACGCGCTGTTGCAGTGTGAGAGCGATCACGTCCCGGAGCCCTGAGGAGGCCCCTGTGCGCAACGGCAAGTTTGTCATGGACGCCCACACCGGATTCTGGGACGCCAGCGCCGAGAACTGCAAGAACAAGTACGGCGAGGCCTTCATCGAGACCTTCTACGCGTTCCACACCGGCTTCAACCCGACCGGTGAGCAGCAGTGGCACATGGACTACGAGTCCGTGTTCCGCAAGGTGGACCCGGACTGGTACCTCGACACCGTGTTCGTCCAGGCCGGCAACGACATGGCGATCCTGTCGACCCAGGTCCTCATGGACTTCTACCACACGGGCTTCACCAACGCCGAGCGGAACGCGGAGCTCATTGCGCGCGCTCCCGACCGCCTGATCGGCCTCGGCGGCATCGACCCCCGGGCGCCAGACGCGCTCGAGCAGGTCGACCGTCAGGTCCAGCTCGGCATGAAGGGCTTCAAGTGGTACACGGCGGAGTGGCGCGGTGAGTCGCGCGGCTGGCGGGCGAACGACCCAATGGTGTTCCCGCTGTACGAGCGGTGCATCGAGCTCGGCATCAAGAACATGCACTTCCACAAGGGCCCCGCGGTCGAGCCGCTCGCGCTGGAGAAGTTCGACGTCCGCGACATCGACGAGCCGTCGTCGCTCTACCCCGAGCTGAACTTCATCGTCGACCACTGCGGGCTGCCGCGCCTGGACGACTTCTGCTGGCTGTCGGCGCGCAGCCCGAACGTCTACGCCTCGCTGGCGGTCGCCAACATGTTCCTCGGCAACCGGCCCCGCGAGTTCGCGAAGGTCATGGCGAACCTGCTGTTCTGGCTCGGCCCGGACCGGATCATCTGGGGCACGGACTTCCCGATCTGGTACCCGCAGTGGCTGCTCGACCGCTTCGACGCGTTCGAGCTGCCGGCCGACCTGCAGGACGAGTACGGCGTGACGCTCGACGAGGAGACCAAGGAGAAGATCCTCGGCGGCAACATCGCCCGGCTCTACGACATCGACACCGTCGCGAAGCTCGAGCAGCTCAAGGGCGACGAGTTCGACGTCCGACGGCAGGAGCACATCGCGCGGCAGGGCGTGACCCCGGCCGCGGGTGAGCGGGACCAGGTCGAGGTCGGCGTCGCAGGCGCGGCCCAGTGACCCAGCCGGTCACGACCGACCCGGTCCTCGTCGACCAGGGAATCGACCACGGGATCGACCACGGGATCGACCACGGGGCCGTCCGCGCGGCGGCCGGCAGCGTGCCCGACCCGGAGATCCGGCGCACGCTCGACGAGCTGGAGCTCGTCGACGAGGTGGAGGTGACGGCGGACGGCGACGTGCTCGTCCGCTACCACCTCACCTCGCCGCTGTGCCCGTCGCCGTTCGCGATCGACATCGGCCGCGAAGTGCGCCGGCGGGTGCTGGAGGTGCCGGGCGTGCGCACCTGCCGGGTGGACATCCGGGACCACTTCATCGCGGCCGACATCTCAGCGCAGGTCAACGACGCCCCCGTCGGCGCGCCTCCCTCCTGGCTGTGACGACGGACGGAGGGCCCGACTCCGAGGCCACCGTCGCGCAGGCAGCTCCCGTCGAGCTCGACGAACCCTCGGTCCTGTCGGTCGCGCTGCTGCTCGCCCGGTGGGTGCGCGAGCCGGCTGTGTGGGTGCGCGCCGCCGTGACCACGCTCGACCGGTTCCGCAAGGAGGTAGCGGGTGGCGACCTCGCCGGTCTGCTGGCTGCGGGGCAGGCCGATCCGGCCGTCGCCGAGCGGTCACTGCGTCAACTGGCCGTGCGCCACGACGGGCTGACCGGGGGCCAGCTGGCGGCGCTCGCGTTCGGGCCGCGGCTGTGGTGGACCGTGGCCGGCGTGCCCGTCCCGTGGCGCCCCCTGTCGAGCGCCGGGGGGGCCGCGCCGCTGCCCGGTCGCGACACCGACCCCGACCTGCGGCTGCTCCTGCTCGCGCTGCTCGGTAGCGGGGCGACGGAGCCCGAGCTGCTCGCCGTGCGGGTGCGCGACGCCGGCCGGCTGGACGCCGACGGCGTCCTCGTGCCGGACCTCGAGGCCGAGCCGCTCGTGGTGCGCTACAGCAGCGCGCAGGACGGCCGCGAGCACCTGGCCTTCCTGTCCTACGAGGCCCGGCTGGCGCTGCAGCAGCGCCTGGCCGAGCGCGGACAGCCCGGTCCGGACGAGGCGCTGCTGCTGCCGGAGGCGCGGCAGCACGCCGCGTCGCAGGCGTTGCAGGCGACGTCCGCCGCGCTCATCGGCGCCGGCAACGACGTCAACGTGTCGCTCTGTCGCGCCACCGGGAACTTCTTCCGTGCGTGGGGCATGCCCGGTGCCCGGTTCGAGGCCCGAGCCCGTCCGGCCGAGGAGTCCGACCCGCTGTCCCGTTCGACCACCCCGACGACGACGTCCGAGGAGTCCCCGTGAAGGCTGCGCGACTGCACGAGTTCCACCGCCCCCTGGTGCTGGAGGAGGTGCCCGACCCGCAGATCACGGCGCCGTTCGACGTCGTCGTGCGCGTGGGGGCCGCCGGGCTGTGCCGCACCGACCTGCACATCTGGGAGGGCCAGTTCGACGCCGCGCAGAAGGAGGCCGGCTTCGGCCTGCCCTACTCCCCCGGCCACGAGAACGCGGGCTGGGTGGAGGCGGTGGGCGAGGCGGTCACCAACGTGGCCGTCGGTGACAAGGTCATCCTGCACCCGCTCATCACCTGCGGCCTGTGCCGCGCCTGCCGCGACGGCGACGACGTGCACTGCGACAACAACAGTTTCCCCGGGCTGTTCGCGGAGGGCGGGTTCGCGCAGTACATGAAGACGGGCGCGCGCTCCGTCATCAGGATCGACGAGTCGCTCGAGCCGACGGACGTCGCGCCGCTCGCCGACGCCGGGCTCACGGCGTACCACGCGATCAAGAAGGCGCTGCCGCTGCTCTACCCCGGCACGACCTGCGCCGTCATCGGGGCAGGCGGGCTCGGGCACATCGGCATCCAGTGCCTGCGGGCGATGACGGCGACCCGCATCGTCGTCCTCGACGCCAACCCGGCCGCGCTCGAGCTCGCGAAGCAGTGGGGCGCCGACGAGACCGTCCTCGTGGACGGCGACCAGGTCGCCGCGGTGCGGGAGTACACGAAGGGCCGGGGCGCCGAGGTCGTCCTCGACTTCGTCGGCGAGGGCGGCGCCGAGAAGTGGGGCGTCGACCTGCTCAAGCGCAAGGGCCACTTCTTCGTGATCGGCTACGGCGGGGTGCTCGAGGTGCCGACGATGCAGATCATCCTCACCGAGATCAACTTCATCGGCAACCTCGTCGGCAGCTTCAACGACCTCGTCGAGCTCATGGACCTCGCCGCGCAGGGCAAGGTCAAGCTGCACACCAGCACCTACCCGCTGGACGACATCAACACGGCCATCGACGACCTCAACGGCGGCCGGCTGCGGGGCCGCGGCATCCTCGTGCCCTAGTCGCTCCTGACCGCCGACCCTGGGAGACTCCTGCCGTCCCGCCGTCCCCGACGGCAGCCAGACGGCAGGAGTCGCCCGTGTCCGACCAGCTCGCCCGGCTGCGCGAGGAGCTGGACGAGGTCGACCGCGGCATCGTCGACCTCGTCGCCCGGCGCCTGCAGGTGGTCGCCGCGGTCGGAGCCGCGAAGGCCGGCTCGGGCACCAAGGTCCGCGACCCCCAGCGCGAGCGCGAGGTGCTGGCGCGGGTGACGGCGGCCGCCCGTGAGCGGGGCGTCTCCCCCGACCTCGTGCAGCGGATCTTCCGCGAGCTCATCGGGCACTCCGTCGACCGGCAGGTCGCCGAGCTGCTCGAGGGGTCGGGGCAGCCGCTGACCGTGGCCTTCCAGGGGGTGCCCCACGCCTACAGCCACCTGGCCGCGCAGAAGCACGTCGCGGCCCGCGGCTGGACGGCGACGTTCACCGGCCACCCCTCCTTCGCCGAGGTGGTGGCCGCGCTCGGCTCGGGCGCGGCCGACCTCGCCGTGCTGCCGATCGAGAACACCACGGCAGGCAGCATCAACCAGGTCTACGACCTGCTCGTGCACAGCGACCTGTCCGTGGTCGGCGAGGAGACCTGGCGGGTCGACCACTGCCTGGCCGCCGTCGAGGACGTCCCGGTCAGCACGCTCACCCACGTGCTGTCGCACCCGCAGGGGCTCGAGCAGTGCGCCGCGTTCCTGCGGGCGCTCGGCGCGACGCCCGTGCAGGTCTTCGACACCGCCGAGGCGATGCGGGCGGTGGCGGAGCGGGGCGACCCGGCGTACGGCGCGATCGGCTCGCCGCAGGCCGCGGAGGCGCACGGCCTGGTCGTGCTGCGCCGCGGCATCGCCGACCAGCAGGAGAACCACACCCGCTTCCTCGTGCTCGCCCGCGAGCCCGCGCCGGTGGCCCCGCGCGTGCCGGCGAAGACCAGCCTCGTGCTCGTCACCCGGCACGAGGAGGGAGCACTGCTGCGCTGCCTGGAGGTGCTGGCCCGCAACGAGCACTCCATGACGAAGCTGGAGTCGCGTCCGCGCCCGGGCAGGCCCTTCGAGTACCTGTTCTTCCTGGACTTCGAGGGCAACGTCGCCGAGCCGCGCACGCAGCGCGTCCTGGACGAGCTGCGCGCGGCGGCGCTCGGCGTCAAGGTGCTCGGCAGCTACCCGGCGAAGGTGGCCCACCCGCCGGGCTGACCCGCTGCTCGACGAGCTGTCACCGAGCTGTCACGCCGGCGTCCCCGGACTGTCGGTGCCCGCAGGCACAGTGACCGCGCTGCGCCGAACGCCGGCGCCCGCTCGTCCCGCAGGAGGACCTCGATGACCGCACTGCACGACTTCTCGACCGCCAGCGTCACTCCGCTCGTGGAGCTGGTGGTGGCCGAGGACGTCGACGACTGCAGCGCGGCGCGCCTGCGCGACCGCCTCGAGGACGCGCTGCGGATGCGCCCCGTGCGGCTGGTCGTCGACCTGTCCCGCTGCGCCGTCTTCGACGTCAGCGGGCTGCGGGTGCTGCTCGAGATGCACTGCGAGGTCATGCGCGGCGGCGGCCGGCTGGTGCTGCGCGCCCCGACCGCCCGCGTGCTGCAGGTGATCGAGCTGAGCGGGCTGCAGGGCGTGTTCGCCGTGGAGGACGCCCGCCGCTGACCCGGTCCGCGAGGCACCATGGCGGCGTGAGACGCGCATGAGCTCGGTCCTGGTCGTGGAGGACGACGACGGCATCCGGATGGCCCTCACCCTGGCGCTCGAGGACGAGGGCTACACGACGGCGGCCGAGCCCACCGGCGAGCTGGCGCTCGCCCGGTACCGCGCGATGCCGGCGGACGCGGTGCTCGTCGACCTCATGCTGCCGGGCATGGACGGCTACGACCTCATCCGCGAGCTGCGCCGGCTCGGCGACGTCCCGATCGTCGTCGTCAGCGCGCGCGACGACACGCACGACATCGTCGCGGCGCTGGAGGCCGGTGCCGACGACTACCTGGTCAAGCCGGTCAAGGTGAAGGAGCTGTCCGCGCGGCTGCGGGCGCTGCGCCGGCGGGTCCGCTCCTCTGCCGCCGGCGAGGAGCCGCGGTCGCTCGTGTTCGGCGACCTCGAGCTGCGGCCGCTGGCCGGCGAGGTGCTGCGGGCGGGCCAGGAGGTGCAGCTCACCCGCACGGAGTTCCGGCTGCTGTGCGAGCTGGCGGGCAACGCCGGGCTGGTCCTGTCGCGGCAGCAGCTGCTCAAGCGGGTGTGGGAGTACGACTTCGGCGACGAACGGCTCGTCGACGTCCACGTCGGTCGGCTGCGCCGCAAGATCGAGCAGGACCCCGGGCACCCCGAGCACCTCGTGACCGTGCGCGGCCTGGGCTACAAGCTCCAGCGGTGACGGCGGGCGCAGTGGGCGCGAAGCTGAGGGCGCGAGGGTGAGGGCGCGCGCGTGAGACGGGCCGGGCTCCGCGTCCGGGTGACCGCTCTGTTCACGGCCGGAGCGCTCGGCGTCTCGGCCGCGGTCGCCGCCGGCAGCTACCAGCTCACCCGCAGCGCGCTCGTCCAGGAGCGCGAGCGGACGGCGGTGCGCGCGACGTGGTCCGACGCGGTGGCCGTCCAGGAGCAGCTGTCGACCGAGGACCCCGACCTCGTCGAGGTCCTGCGCACGCTCGACACCGGGTCCACCCGCCGCCCGCTCATCCACCGCGACGGCCAGTGGTACGCCCGCTCGACCGATGACGGCATCACCGCCGCGATCCCGGCGAACCTGCAGGAGTGGGTCGCGCAGGACCGCCCCGCGGCCCAGCGCGTGCGCATCGAGGGCACGCCCACCCTCGTGGTCGCCGTGCCGCTGGCGTCGGCGACGTACTACGGGCTCACCGACCTCAGCGAGCTGGACGGCACGCTGCGCTCGCTCAGCCTCATCCTCAGCCTGGTCGCCCTGGCGACGAGCCTCGCCGGCGCCGCGCTCGGCTGGTGGGCCGGACGCCGCGTGCTGCGCCCGATGACGTCGGTGACCGAGGCCGCGACGAGCATCGCCGCCGGCGACCTGTCGGCCCGCCTCGACCCGGCCCGCGAGCCCGACCTGGCCCGGCTGACGGCGTCGTTCAACACGATGGTCGACGCGCTGCAGGCACGCCTGGAGCGCGACCGCCGCTTCGCCGCGGACGTCAGCCACGAGCTGCGCTCGCCGCTGCAGACCCTGTCCGCCGCCGCCGAGGTGCTGGAGCGGCGGCGGGACCGGCTCGACCCGCGCACCGGCGCCGCCCTCGGGCTGCTCACCGGCGAGGTCGCCCGCTTCGGCGACCTCGTCAGCGACCTGCTCCAGCTCTCCCGCGGCGACCGCCCGGCGGAGCGTCGTCCGGTCGACGTGCCGGCCCTGGTCCGCGAGGTCTGCGCGCCCCGCGGCGTCCCCGTGGAGGGCCTGCCCGGCCTGGTCGCCGAGGTCGACCAGGCCCGGGTGCGGCAAACGCTGGTCAACCTGCTCGACAACGCCGAGCGGCACGGCGGCGGGGTCGTGGCGGTGCGGGTGCTCGGCGACGAGAGCTGTGTCGCGGTCGAGGTCGACGACGCCGGGCCGGGCGTGCCGGTCGAGGAGCGCGAGCTGGTCTTCGACCGCTTCGCCCGCGGCCGGGCCGCCAGCGCCCGCCGGGACAGCGAGGGCACCGGTCTCGGGCTCGCCC
>JALYMN010000607.1 GCA_030773675.1 Actinomycetota bacterium | reverse complement strand
GTTCGGCACGCCGCCCCCGCCCCCGCCGGGTCGCGGCGGCTTCCGCCCGCTGCACGTCGCCCTCGACGGGCAGCCCGTGCGATTCGACCCGTGCCGCCCGGTGCACTGGGTGATGCGCGAGCGCGGCGCGCCGCCGGGAGCGCTCGCCCTGGTCCGAGCGCAGGTCGACGCCGTCGCCCGGGCCACCGGGCTGCGCTTCGTGCACGACGGCCTGACCGACGAGCCGGTCGACCAGCAGCGGGCGCCGTACCAGCCGGAGCGCTACGGCGACCGGTGGGCGCCGGTGCTCGTCGCCTGGACGGACGAGCGGGAGCACCCCGCGCTCGCCGGACCGACCGCCGGGGTCGGCGGCGCCACGGTCGTCGACGACGGCGGCCTGCACCTCGTCGGAGGCGTCGTCCTGCTCGACCGGCCCGCCCTCACGACGCCCTGGGGGTCCCTGCGGCCCGGGGTCGGACGCACGGTGCTGCACGAGCTGGGGCACCTCGTGGGCCTGGACCACGTCGACGACCGGACGCAGCTCATGCAGTCGGGCGGGCGCGCCACCTCCTTTGGCGACGGCGACCGCCGCGGGCTGCACGTCATGGGCAGCGGGCCGTGCTCCACGACGACGCCCGGCGGTCCGTGAACCACGGGATCCGCGACGCTGCTGGCACCGGAGGCTCGCCTACCCTGGCAGCGCGATGACGACGGCTCCCGGCGGCCCGGCTGCGCTGCGGCAGCGCCTGTCCGAGGTGACGCTGCGCGACGCCCACCGGCTCGGCCGCCGCCTGGACGGCGTCCGCGGCATGCGCGACCCCGCCAAGCGCGACAGGGCGTTGGCGAGCATCACCGACGACGTCGTCCGGGCCGAGCAGCGCCTCGCCGCCCGCCGCGCCGCCGTACCGCGCCTGACATACCCCGAGCAACTGCCGGTCGCGGCGCGCAAGGACGACATCCTCGCGGCGGTCCGCGACTCCCAGGTCGTCGTCCTCGCCGGCGAGACCGGCTCCGGCAAGACGACCCAGCTGCCGAAGATCTGCCTCGAGCTCGGCCGGGGCGTGCGCGGCACCATCGGCCATACCCAGCCCCGCCGCCTCGCCGCCCGTGCCGTCGCCGAGCGCATCGCCGAGGAGGTCGGCTCGCCGCTCGGCCAGACCGTCGGCTACAAAGTGCGCTTCCAGGACACGAGCAGCGAGAACACGCTGGTCCGGCTGATGACCGACGGCGTCCTGCTCGCCGAGATCTCGAACGACCGGATGTTGCGCGCCTACGACACGATCATCCTCGACGAGGCGCACGAGCGGTCGCTCAACATCGACTTCCTGCTCGGCTACCTCAAGCAGCTGCTCCCCCGCCGTCCCGACCTCAAGCTGGTCATCACCAGCGCGACGATCGAAACCGAGCGCTTCAGCCGGCACTTCGGCGAGGCTCCGGTGATCGAGGTCAGCGGCCGCACGTACCCCGTGGAGGTGCGGTACCGGCCGCTGATCGAGGAGCCCGACGAGGAGGACGAGGAGGAGGACGACGCACCGGGCGGTCGCGTCGCCCGCGACCCCGTGCAGGCGATCGTCGAGGCCGTCGACGAGCTCGCCCACGAGCCGCCGGGCGACGTGCTCGTGTTCCTGTCGGGCGAGCGCGAGATCCGCGACGCCGAGGACGCCCTGCGCCGGGCGGTCGGCAGCGGGCCAGGGACTGACACCGAGATCGTCCCGCTCTACGCCCGGCTGTCGTCGGCCGAGCAGCACCGCGTGTTCCAGCCGCACGCGGGGCGCCGCGTCGTCCTGGCCACCAACGTCGCGGAGACGAGCCTCACGGTCCCCGGCATCCGCTACGTCGTCGACCCCGGCACGGCGCGCATCTCCCGCTACAGCCTGCGCACGAAGGTGCAGCGCCTGCCGATCGAGGCGGTGTCGCGGGCGAGCGCGGACCAGCGCAAGGGCCGGTGCGGGCGCGTGGCCGAGGGTGTGTGCATCCGGCTCTACAGCGAGCAGGACTACCTCGCCCGGCCGGAGTTCACCGACCCGGAGATCCTGCGCACCAACCTCGCCAGCGTGATCCTGCAGATGGCGAGCCTCGGGCTCGGCGAGGTCGCCGAGTTCCCCTTCGTCGACCCGCCGGACAAGCGGCAGGTTCAGTCCGGCGTCGACCTGCTCGCCGAGCTCGGCGCCCTCGACCCGCGCGAGCCCGACCCGGCGAAGCGGCTCACCCCGCTCGGCCGCCGGCTCGCCCAGCTCCCCGTCGACCCGCGCCTGGCCCGCATGGTGCTCGAGGCCGACCGGCTCGGCTGCGTGCGCGAGGTGCTCGTCATCGCGAGCGCCCTGTCGATCCAGGACCCGCGCGAGCGGCCGCTGGACTCCCAGCAGCAGGCCGCCCA
>JALYMN010000606.1 GCA_030773675.1 Actinomycetota bacterium | reverse complement strand
GGCCTGCTCGGCGTCGCCGCCGGGCACCCGGCGCCGCCCTCGGTCCCGGCCGCCCAGCCGCCCACGCCGCGCGCGGGCGAGGCGCTGCTGGCGACCTGGCACTGGCTGCTCGACGACGGCGTGATGCAGGACGGCGAGCCGTTCCTCGCCGGCACCGCCAAGAAGCCGCGCCTGCACCTGTCGCCGGGTACGGCCGCCGAGGTCGGCGTCCAGCCCGGCGAGCTCGTCACCGTGTCCACCGACCGCGGTTCCCTGACCCTGCCGCTCGTCCTCGCCGACCTGCCTGACCGCGTCGTCTGGGTGCCGACCCGCACCCCGGACGCCGCAGTGCGCCGCGACCTCGCCGCGTCCTCGGGCGCGCTGGTCCGGATCTCCCGAGGGAGCACGACGTGAACGCTCTGACCGCCGCCGGGCTGCTCGCGCAGTCCGACACGCAGCTGCCGGTCACCAGCTTCGGCAACGAGCCGATCTGGCTGACGATCGGCAAGGTCCTGTTCACCTTCGGCCTGCTGGTCGGGCTGACCCTGTTCACGATCGTTTTCGAGCGCAAGGTCGTCGCCTGGATGCAGCAGCGCACCGGGCCCAACCGGGTCGGGCCGCGCGGCTACCTGCAGTCCCTCGCCGACGGCTTCAAGCTGGCGCTCAAGGAGGAGATCATCCCGGCGATGGCCGACAAGCCGGTCTACGTGCTGGCTCCGGTCCTCTCCGCCGTCCCCGCGTTCCTCGCGTTCTCCGTCATCCCCTTCGGGCCGCGGGTGAGCGTCGCGGGCGAGGAGACGGCGCTGCAGCTCACCGACTTCCCGATCGGCGTGCTGTTCGTGCTCGCCTGCTCGAGCGTCGGGGTGTTCGGGATCGTGCTCGCCGGCTGGTCGAGCGGCTCGACGTACCCGCTGCTCGGCGGGCTGCGGTCGGCGGCCCAGGTGATCAGTTACGAGGTCGCGATGGGCCTGTCGTTCGTCGCGGTGTTCCTCTACGCCGGGTCCATGTCGACCAGCGAGATCGTGGCGGCGCAGGAGAGCCAGTGGTTCCTGTTCAGTCTGCCCGTGTCGTTCCTCATCTACGTGGTCGCGATGGTCGGGGAGACCAACCGGGCGCCCTTCGACCTGCCCGAGGCGGAGTCGGAGCTCGTCGGCGGCTTCCACACCGAGTACACGTCGCTCAAGTTCGCGATGTTCTTCCTCGCCGAGTACATCAACATCATCACGGTGTCGGCGCTGGCCGTCACGATGTTCCTCGGCGGTTGGCAGGCTCCCTGGCCGTTCAGCACGGTCGAGTTCTTGTCCGAGGGCTGGTTCCCGATCGTCTGGTTCCTCCTCAAGGTCCTGCTGTTCATCTTCCTCTTCGTGTGGCTGCGCGGCACGCTGCCCCGCATGCGCTACGACCAGTTCATGCGCCTCGGCTGGAAGGTGCTCATCCCGGTCAGCCTGCTCTGGATCATGCTCGTCGCCGCCGTCCGGACCGTCCTCGCCGAGTTCCCCCGGGGCACTGCCATCTTGCTCATCGCCGGGTTCGTCGTCGCGGTGTTCCTCGTCTTCTCGTTCCTCCCCGCCGGCGAGAGCCAGGACGCGCAGGACGACTACGCCGACACCCGCACCCTCGTCCCCCCGGAGCAGGGCGGCTTCCCCACCCCGCCGTTGGACCTCGTCGTCCCGCCGACCCCGCGCTCGCTCAGCCGCAGCGCGGTGACGGCAGGGGCGTCCTCCGACGAGGTGCCCGGCTCCGCCGCACGTCCGACCGCTGACGAACAGGACTGACATGGCCGGCTCGCTCGACCCCTTCAAGGGCTTCGGGGTCACCTTCGCTGCGATGTTCAAGAAGACGACGACCGAGGAGTACCCCGAGCAGGTGCGCCCGACGGCGCCCCGCTACCACGGGCGCCACGTGCTGAACCGGCACCCCGACGGCCTGGAGAAGTGCATCGGCTGCGAGCTGTGCGCCTGGGCCTGCCCTGCGGACGCGATCTACGTGGAGGGCGCCGACAACACGCCGGAGCAGCGCTTCTCGCCGGGCGAGCGCTACGCCTCCGTGTACCAGATCAACTACCTGCGGTGCATCTTCTGTGGGCTGTGCATCGAGGCTTGCCCGACCCGCTCGCTGACGATGACCAACGAGTACGAGTTGGCCGACGACAGCCGCCAGGACCTCATCTTCACCAAGACGCAGCTGCTCGCACCACTGCTGCCGGGCATGGAGGCGCCTCCGCACCCGATGCGGCTCGGCGAGAACGAGACCGACTACTACGTCCGCGGCAACAGCGACCCGCAGCCGGTGCCCGCCGACCCGGCCGTCGAGGGCCGCGCGAACGTCGGGGCCGGGCGCGGGACGGGCGACCTCGGCGCCGGGGGAGGGGTGCACCGGTGACGCTCGCCAGCGTGCCCGAGGGCGTGTCCACCGTCCTCGCGGCGACGACCACCGGCGAGGCGCTCACCTTCTGGGTGCTCGGCCCGCTCGCGGCCATCGCCGCGGTCGCCATGGTCGTGTCGCGCAACACGGTGCACGCCGCGCTGTTCCTCGCCGCGGTCATGCTCAGCCTCGCCGGCCTGTACGCCGTCCAGGACGCGCCGTTCCTCGCGGCGGTGCAGGTGATCGTCTACACCGGGGCGATCCTCATGCTGTTCCTGTTCGTCCTCATGCTCGTCGGCGTCGACACCAGCGACTCGCTCGTCGAGACCCTGCGCGGGCAGCGGGTCGCCGCCGCGCTCGTCGGGCTCGGCTTCGCCGGAGTGCTCATCGGCGCGCTCGCCAGCTCGGTCGCCGACACCGAGGCCGTCGGGCTCGCACAGGCCAACGCCGAGGGCAACGTGTTCGGGATCGCCCGCCTGCTGTTCACCCGCTACGTGTTCGCCTTCGAGGTGACCAGCGCGCTGCTCATCACCGCGGCGCTCGGCGCGATGGTGCTGGCGCACAAGGAGCGCGGACCGGACCGCCCGACCCAGAAGCGGCTCGCCCGCGAGCGGTTCGCCAGCGGCCACCCCATGCCGCTGCCGGGCCCCGGCGTCTACGCCACCGACAACAGCGTCGCGACCCCGGCGCTGCTGCCCGACGGCTCTCCGGCGCGCGACAGCGTCCCGGCCCCGATGCGCGAGCTGCCGAGCGGCGACACCGCGTCGTCGGCGTCCGCGACGACGACGGTCCAGACGTGAGCGAGGGGCAGCAGTGACCGAGACGGCCTACCTCTTCCTCGCCGCGTTCCTGTTCAGTGTCGGCGCCGTCGGCGTGCTGGTCCGGCGCAACGCCATCCTGGTGTTCATGTGCGTCGAGCTGATGCTCAACAGCGTCAACCTCACCCTGGTGACCTTCAGTCGGATCAACGGCACCCTCGACGGCCAGATCATGGCGTTCTTCGTCATGGTCGTCGCCGCGGCCGAGGTCGTCGTCGGGCTGGCGATCATCATGAGCATCTTCCGCACCCGCCGGTCGGCCTCCGTGGACGACGCGAACCTGCTCAAGTACTGACCGCACCCCCCGCACCGCCCACATCTGAGCGGAGCGCTCGCGCTCCCCGCCCGCCCTGACCCCCGCGGCGCGCCCGGCCGGACGACCCGGCCGCGCCCGCCGCCGCACGAGACGAGGACGACCCGTGCCGAGCCCGACCCGACGAGCTGCCCGGTGAGCGCAGTCGTGAGCCTCCCGCTCGCGCTGGAGGCCGGCGGAACTCCTGCGACCGGCGCCCTGGGGAGCCTCTGGCTGCTGCTCGCGCTGCCGGCGCTCGGCGCCACCGTGATCCTGCTGCTGCGCGCGAAGGCGCGCAGCTGGGGGCCGTACCTCGCCATCGCCATGTGCGGCGCGGCCTTCGTCTACGCCCTCGTCGCGTTCGGCGCGCTCCTCGGGCGGGGCGAGGAGGAGCGCGCGGTCACCGTCGACCTGTTCTCCTGGATCCCCGTCGGCGGCCTGCAGGTCGACTTCGGCCTGCTGCTGGACCCGCTGTCGGCCACCTTCACCCTGCTCATCACCGGCGTGGGGTTCCTCATCCACGTCTACTCGCTCGGCTACATGGAGCAGGACGACCGGCGAGAGCTGTTCTTCGGCTACCTCAACCTGTTCGTCGCCGCGATGCTGCTGCTCGTCCTCGCTGACGGCTACCTGGTCCTGTACATGGGCTGGGAGGGCGTTGGCCTCGCGTCGTACCTGCTGATCTCGTACTGGTACTACCAGGAGGGGGCCGGCACCGCGGCCAAGAAGGCCTTCATCATGAACCGCGTCGGCGACGCCGCTCTCGCCGTCGCGATCTTCCTGATGTTCGCCACGCTCGGGACCACCTCCTACGCCGAGGTCTTCGGCGGCGTCGAGGCGCTGTCGGCCGGGACCGTCACCGTGATCGGCCTGCTGCTGCTGCTCGGGGCCTGCGGCAAGTCGGGCCAGTTCCCACTGCACACCTGGCTGCCCGATGCCATGGCCGGCCCCACGCCCGTGTCGGCGCTCATCCACGCGGCGACCATGGTCACCGCCGGCGTCTACCTCATCGCCCGCTCGCTGCCGATCTTCGACCTGAGCGAGACCGCGCGGCTCACGGTCAGCATCATCGGCGCGCTCACCCTGCTCATCGGCGCGATCATCGGGTGCGCCTACGACGACATCAAGAAGGTGCTGGCCTACTCCACGGTGAGCCAGATCGGCTACATGTTCCTCGCCGTCGGCATCCCGGGTGCCGGGGCGGTCGCGATCCTGCACCTGCTCACCCACGGGTTCTTCAAGGCCGCGATGTTCCTCGCCGCCGGCTCGGTGATGCACGGGATGAACGACCAGGTCGACATGCGCCGCTTCGGCGGTCTGCGGACCGTCATGCCGATCACCTTCGGCGTCATGGGGGTCGGCTACCTGGCGATCATCGGCATCCCGCCGTTCGCCGGCTTCTTCTCCAAGGACCTGATCATCGAGCACGCCTACGACCTGGGCGGCACGCGCGGAACCGTCTTCGGCACAGTCGCCCTGCTCGGTGCCGGCATCACGGCCTTCTACATGACCCGCATGATGATCATGACGTTCTTCGGCAAGAGGCGGTGGACCGCCGACGTCCACCCGCACGAGAGCCCGGCCGTCATGACCGGCCCGATGATCGTCCTCGGCATCGGCGCGGCCGTGAGCGGCTTCGCGCTCACGTTCAACGACGCGCTGTTCCACTGGCTCGAGCCCGTGCTCCCCGAGGAGGAGGTCGAGCACGTGATCGAGCCGCTCGTCGTCAGCCTGATGACCGTCGGCATCTCGCTGCTCGGCGTCGCCGCGGCCGTGCTGCTGGTCGGCCGGCACGCCGTGCCGCACTTCCCGCCGGTCGCGGTCGGCCCGCTCACCACCGCCGCACGCAAGAACCTCTACTTCGACGCGCTCAACGAGAACCTGCTCATGCGCCCCGGCCAGTACCTGATGCGCTCGCTGGTGTGGTTCGACAACCGGGGCATCGACGGAGCCGTCTCCGCCGTCGCCGCCGGCATCGGCGGCGGGTCCGGCCGGCTGCGCCGCGCCCAGACCGGGTTCGTCCGCTCCTACGCTCTCTCGATCTTCGCCGGGGCGACGCTCGTCCTCGGCTCCCTGCTCCTCGTGAGGATCGGCCAGTGACCGACCTGCCCTGGCTCACTGTCCTCGGGATCCTCCCGCTCGTCGGCGCCGCCCTCGTCGCGGCGCTGCCGGCCCGGCTGGCCAAGGCCGTCACCCTCGGCACCTCGCTCGTCGTGCTCGGCGCCACGATCGTCATGTGCGCGGCCTTCGACGCCGCGGGCCCGCGCTTCCAGTTCGTCCAGGAGCACGACTGGATCCCGGCCTTCGGCGTGCAGTACGCCGTCGGCGTCGACGGCATCGCGCTGGTGCTCGTCGCGCTGGTCGCCGTCCTCGTCCCGGTCGTCGTCGTCGCGTCCTGGGACGACGTCGACGCGGCCGAGCTGCCCGCCGGCGCGGCGCTGTCGGCGTCCGGCACGGGCACCGTCAGCACCGCGAGCGCGGGGCCCGCGACCGGCGCGAGCGGCGGCACCGCGACGGCCGTGCTCGAGGCGCCGCCCGTCGCTCCGCCCGCCGGCGGACGGGGCGGCAGCAGGGCGATGGGCCGGAGCGGCAGCGCCCCGGGCGCCGGCCGGGTGCGCAGCGTGAAGAGCTTCTTCGGGCTCCTGCTGGTCCTCGAGACGATGATGATCGGCGTCTTCGCGGCGACCGACGTCTTCCTGTTCTACGTGTTCTTCGAGGCCGTCCTCATCCCGATGTACTTCCTCATCGGCAGTTACGGCGGGCCGCGCCGCTCGTACGCGGCGGTGAAGTTCCTGCTCTACAGCCTGGTCGGCGGGCTGCTCATGCTCGCCGCGGTGATCGGCCTCTACGTCACCAGCGCCGAGCAGGGCACCGGCACGTTCAACTTCGCGGCGCTCACCGCGCTGGAGATCAGCACCCCGGTGCAGATCGCCCTGTTCCTGGGGTTCTTCATCGCCTTCGCCATCAAGGCGCCGCTGTTCCCGTTCCACACCTGGCTGCCCGACAGCGGCGCCGAGGCCCCGGTCGGGGCGGCCGTCCTGCTCGTCGGCGTCCTCGACAAGATCGGCACCTACGGGTTCCTGCGCTACTGCCTGCCGCTGTTCCCGGACGCCTCGCGGATCCTCGCGCCGTACGTCATCGCTCTGTGCGTGATCGGCATCCTGTACGGCGCGCTGCTCGCGATGGGCCAGAAGGACATGAAGCGGCTCGTGTCCTACACCTCGGTGGCGCACTTCGGCTTCATCGGGATGGGCTGCTTCGCCTTCACCACCCAGGCGCAGAGCGGTGCGGTGCTGTACATGGTCAACCACGGTCTGTCGACCGGCGCGCTGTTCCTCGTGGTCGGCTTCCTCGTCGTGCGCGGCCGCAGCCGCAACGTCGACGACTACAGCGGCGTCGCCCGGGTCGCGCCCGTGCTGGCCGGGCTGTTTCTCGTCGCCGGCCTGTCCAGCCTGGCGCTGCCGGGGCTGTCGACCTTCGTCAGCGAGTTCCTCGTGCTGCTCGGCACCTACACCCGCTACCCGGTCGCCGCGGTGATCGCCACCGTCGGCATCGTGTTCGCCGCGCTGTACGTCCTGCTGCTGTTCCAGCGCACCATGCAGGGCACGCTGCTCGAGCGGCACGCCCGCATGCCCGACCTGCGCGGGCGCGAGGTGCTCGCGGTCGCGCCGCTCGTCGCGCTCATGCTGGTCCTCGGCTTCTACCCCAAGCCGATGCTCGACGTGATCAACCCGGCGGTCGAGGCGACCCTGCAGGACGTCGGCGTCTCCGACCCCGCCCCCACTGCCGCTGACGCCGCGGCCGGCGAGAACAGGTAGTCCCGTGCCCAACGAGATCCCTTCGCCGTCGCTGGACTACGCGGCGCTGTCGCCGATGCTCATCGTCTTCGGCGCCGCCGTGCTCGGCGTGCTCGTCGAGGCCCTGCTGCCGGCGTCCGCCCGGCGCGGCGCCCAGCTCGCCGTCGCCGTCGCCGGCCTGTTCGCCGCGCTGGTCGCCGTGGTCCTGCTCGCCGGCCGCGCCGACCTCGTCGCCGAGGCCGCCATCGCCGTCGACGGGCCGACCCTGTTCCTGCAGGGCACGCTCTGCGTCATCGGGCTGCTCGGCGTGCTGCTGCTGTCCGAGCGCAGCCTCGACGCGTCCGGCGGCGACATCGTCTCCCAGGCCGCCGTCCTGCCCGGCAGCCGGGAGGACGTGCGGCTGGCCGAGGCCGACCGCATCCAGACCGAGGTCTACCCGCTCGCGATGTTCGCCCTCGGCGGCATGCTGCTGTTCCCCGCGGCGAACAACCTCATCCTGTCGTTCATCGCGCTCGAGGTGCTGTCGCTGCCGCTGTACCTCATGTCCGGCCTGGCGCGCCGCCGCCGCCTGCTGTCGCAGGAGGCCGCGGTGAAGTACTTCCTGCTCGGCGCCTTCTCCTCCGCCTTCTTCCTGTACGGCGTCGCGCTGCTCTACGGCTACGCCGGCAGCGTCGACCTCGGCGACGTCTTCGCGGCGTCCGGGCGGGTGGGCAGCAACGACCTGCTGCTGTTCCTCGGGCTGGCCCTGCTCGCCGTCGGGCTGCTGTTCAAGGTAGGCGCCGTGCCGTTCCAGGCGTGGACGCCGGACGTCTACCAGGGCGCGCCGACCGCTGTCACCGCGCTCATGGCGGCGGCCACGAAGATCGCCGCGTTCGGCGCGGTGCTGCGGGTGTTCAGCGTCGGCTTCGCGAACACCTCGTGGGACTGGCGCCCGATGATGTGGGGCGTCGCGATCCTCACCATGGTCGTCGGAGCCGTGCTCGCGGTCACCCAGACCGACGTGAAGCGGATGCTCGCCTACTCCTCCGTGGCCCACACAGGCTTCCTGCTCGTCGGCGTCATCGCGCTCAACCGGGAGGGCGTGTCGGGCACGCTGTTCTACCTGCTCGCCTACGGCTTCACCACGCTGGCGTCGTTCGCTCTCGTCACCCTGGTCCGCGACGCGAGCGGCGAGGCGACCCACCTGACGTCGTGGCAGGGGCTCGGCCGCAAGAGCCCGCTGGTGGCGGGGGTGTTCGCGTTCTTCCTGTTCGCGCTCGCCGGCATCCCGCTCACCTCCGGCTTCATGGCGAAGTTCGCGGTGTTCCAGGCCGCCACCCAGGGCGGCGCCACCGCGCTCGTCGTCGTCGGTGTGATCGCCAGCGCGGTCACCGCGTTCTTCTACGCCCGGGTGGTCGTGCTCATGTTCTTCCAGGACCCGGTGCCCGGCGGGCCGACCGTGGCGGTGCCCAGCGTCTACACCGCCGCGACGATCGCCTTCGGCCTCGCCGTCACGCTCGCGCTCGGGATGTTCCCGCAGCCCGTGCTCGACCTCGCCGACCAGGCCGCGCTGTTCGTCCGGTGACCGCCGCCCCTCCCGGGAGCCCTGGCCCCGCGACCCTGGAGCAGGCCGACCCGGCGCTGCGCGGGCTGGTCGAGGACGGCCTGCGCCGGGTCGAGCGGCGGCTGCGCGAGGTCGTCGTCAGCACCCACCCGCTGCTGTCCGAGGCGGCGGCCCACCTCGTCGAGGCCGGCGGCAAGCGGGTGCGGCCGATGCTCACCCTGCTCGCCGGGCACCTCGGCGACCCCGACGACCCGCGGGTCGTCGACGCCGCCGTCGTCGTCGAGCTCACCCACCTCGCGACGCTTTACCACGACGACGTCATGGACGAGGCCCCGGTGCGCCGCGGCGCCGCGAGCGCCAACGCCCGCTGGACGAACACCGTCGCGATCCTCACCGGCGACCACCTGTTCGCGCGAGCGTCCGAGGTCGTGGCCGGCCTCGGGCCAGAGGCCGTGCTCATCCAGTCCCGGACCTTCGCCCGCCTCGTCGCCGGTCAGATCGCCGAGACGGCGGGACCGGCCGCCGGCGCCGACCCGGTCGCCCACCACCTGCAGGTGCTGTCGGACAAGACCGGGTCGCTCATCGCCACCTCCGCCCACCTCGGCGCGCTGCTCGCCGGCGCCCGGCCGCAGGACGTCGAGCAGGTCGCCGCGTTCGGGGAGGTGTTCGGCCTGGCGTTCCAGCTCTCGGACGACCTCATCGACATCACCAGCGACACCGGCCAGTCCGGCAAGACGCCCGGCACCGACCTGCGCGAGGGGGTGCGCACGCTGCCCGTCCTGCTCGCCCTGCGCAGCACGGACGACGGCAGCGCCCGGCTCCGCGAGCTGCTCGCCGGACCGGTCGAGGACGACGAGCGGCACGCGGAGGCGCTGGCGCTGCTGCGCGCCCACCCGGCGCTCGAGGAGGCGCGGCAGCGCCTGCACGAGACAGTGGAGCAGGCCCGGGGCGCCGCCGGCCGGCTGCCCGGCGGCCCGGCCCGCGACGCGCTGCTCGCGCTGGCCGACTATGTGGCCGCGCGCACCGGCTGAGCCGTGACCCTCCCCGGCGAGCCCGTCCGGCTGGTCGTCGACGTCGGCCGCCGCTACCGGCTCGCCGTGTTCGACCTCGGCCTCGCCTGCTGCGCCGTGGAGTTCGTCGCCGCCACGCTCAGCCCGCGCGCCGGCACCGGCCTCCGGAGCGTGCCGCTGGCGCAGGGGCCGCGGGAGGCCGACGTCCTCGTCGTGTCGGGCACGGTGACCGACGCCCTCGCCCCCGCCGTGCTCGCGGTCTACGCGCAGATGGTCGAACCGCGCTACGTCGTCTCCATGGGCTCGTGCGCCAACTCGGGCGGCCCGTACTGGGACTCCTACTGCGTGGCCAAGGGGGTCGATCAGGTGCTGCCGGTCGACGTCTACGTCCCCGGCTGCCCGCCCCGCCCCGAGGCGCTGCTGGCCGGCCTGCTCCAGCTGCAGGCGCAGATCGCCGGCGCGGCGACGGTGCCGGACGCCGCGCC
>JALYMN010000605.1 GCA_030773675.1 Actinomycetota bacterium | reverse complement strand
GGCCCGGCCACCGCGGCCGGCACCGCCGCAGATGCGCCGGCGACCGCCCGCCCCGTGCTGCCCGCCCCGGCGATCGTCGGCCCGACCGCGCCGGACGAGCAGCTGCAGCCGGTGCTCAAGGACGTCGTCCTCGCCTGGCGTCCGGTGGCCGGGGCTGCCGGGTACAGGGTCCAGGTCAGCCAGGACGGCGACTTCTCCGACGCCGTCACCGTCGACAGTGGAAGCGTCGCCGCGCGGCTGGCCCTGCCGGGCTGGCTGCCGAACGCCGCGTACCGGTGGCGGGTCGCGGCGAAGCAGGCGTCCGGCGGGCACGGCTACTGGTCCTTCCCGGGCGCCTTCACGAAGGGCTGGCGCGACCGGCCGACGCTGCTCGGCCCCTTCGGCGACGTCGCCGCCGACCGGCCGGTCTTCTCCTGGAACCCTGTCCCCGGTGCGTCGGAGTACGAGGTCCAGGTCAGCACCAGCCAGGCCTTCGACCAGGACCCCGTGCGGCAGCAGGCGCCGGTGTCGACGACCACCTGCTTCACCACACGGACGTCCGTGTCGCCGCAGACGACCCAGTCGAGCGCCAGGAACGGCGGCGCCGGCCCCTGCCTGTCGCTCACCGCCTACGGCGAGGACCGCTACTGGCGGGTGCGTGCCCTGGACCACGTCGTCGGCGCGGACGCCGAGGTCGACACGACGCCCGTCGACGACGGCGGTGTCTCCTACCTGCCGCCGGAGCCCGAGCCCGGCGCGCTGGACCTGACGACCTGCCCGCAGAGCCCCGGGACGTCGACCGCGCCGTCCCCGTCGCCCTCCGCCTCGTCGTCGGCACCCGCATCGCCGTCCCCGTCGCCCACCGCGACCGCCTCCCCGTCGCCCACCGCGACCGCCTCCCCGTCGCCGACCGCCTCGCCCTCCGGCTCCCCGGCGTCCCGTCCCGCGCCCGACGGCTGCACGCCGGCCAACACTGTGGTGCGCGGCTCCTGGTCGATGGTCGGGCACTTCCGCGTGCTCGGCGCGCCGCTGGGCGAGCTGACGCCGGCGACGTACGAGCCGGTCGCCGTCACGCCGTCGGCCGACCTGTGCACCCGCCGACCCGACCGGCCGGGCGAGGGCCCGCAGTACGACTGCGCCGAGTTCCCGTCGCTGTCCTGGACGAAGCGTGACGGTGCCTACCGCTACCGCGTCTACGTCGCTCTGGACGACGCCTTCACCAACGTCCAGGAGGTGGTCGAGATCTCGGCACTCACCTGGACCCCGACGACGGCCTGGCGCGACACCACGGCCGTGCAGTCGTACTACGTGGCTGTGCAGGCCTGCACGGCGGTGCGCTGCGGGGCCGTGTCGGGGAGCCCGACCAGCCTGCGCAAGAAGAGCCCCCGCTCGGTGCTGACCGCGCCCGCGGACGGCGCGCTCGTCGGGGCTGAGGACGTGCAGCTGCGCTGGCAGCCCTTCTCGGTCACCCAGGCCGCCGCGCTGGCGAGCCGGACGCCCGGCGCCCGCGCCACCGCGGAGGCCTACGCCTACCGCGTCCAGGTCGCCCGCGCTCCGCAGGACGGCCGTAGCGCGACCGACGCGGACTTCCAGGACCTCGTCGAGGACGTCGTCGTCGACGGCTCGGCCTGCCGCCCCGGCGCCCTGCCCGCCGGCGTCCTCGACCCGCGGCGCACGGTGGCGGTGCAGAGCTGCGACGCCGCGGGTGTCGTCGTCGCCGACCCCGTCCGCGACGAGATGTCCTACGTCTCCCCGGCCGCGCATTACCCGAGCGGGGACTACGTCTGGCGCGTGCAGGCGCTGGACGCCAGCGGCCACCGGCTCTCCTGGTCGGCGCCGCGCACCTTCCGCCGCGACCTGACGGCGCCGACCGCCACGATCACCGGTCCCGCGACGGCGGCGGCGGACGCCGCGTTCGTCGTCCGCTTCAGCGAGCCGGTCACCGGTGCCGGGGCGCGCACGGTCGCGCTGGTGCCGACCGGTGCGACGTCGGTCGCGGCCTCCGTGGCCGTCGCTGCCGACCGTCGCTCCGTGGTCCTGCGCCCGGTCCGCACCTGGACGCCGGGAGCGCGCTACCGGGTCGAGGTCCGGCCGGGTATCGCGGACGCCGCGGGCAACGCGGTGCAGCCCACGGCCGTCGCTGTGCGGATCGCCCCGCTGGTCGACGACCGCAGCCCCGCGCTGCGCTACACCGGCAGGTGGACCCCCCGGGCGGCGAGCGACGCCGTTGGCCGCGGCTTCCGCACCACGAACCCGGTCATGCGGGCGCAGACGAAGGCCGACGTCGTGCTGCACGGCGCCGGCGTGCTGCTCACCGGCTGCGTCGGGCCGCTCGGCGGGTTCGCCGACGTCTACGTCGACGGCGTCAAGGTGAAGCGCGTCGACACCTACCGCTCCTACAGCGGCTGCGGCGTCCGGCTCGCCCGGGTCCCGCTGGCGCCGGGCGACCACCGGGTGCAGGTGCGCGCCGTGGGGCTCAAGCGCCCGCAGAGCCGGGGGCGCTCGGTCGGCCTGGACGCGCTGACCGCGCTGTAGCAGACCTGCGACGGCAGACGCCCGGCCCCCGCACGTGCGGAGGCCGGGCCGTCTGCGTGCGCGGGCTACTCGGCAGGCAGCTCGCGGGTGAGCACGTCGCGGACGTCCTCACCGCGGATCCAGGCCTCGAGCACGTCCTTGGCAATGTCGTCGCGCACCTGGCGGGGCGGCGACTTCATGAAGTAGGTGCTCGCCGGGTGCACCGGGCCGCCCTCGCCGCGGTCCAGAGCGATCTTGGCGCAGCGCAGCGCGTCGATGATGACGCCCGCGCTGTTGGGGCTGTCCCAGACCTCGAGCTTGTACTCCAGGTTGAGCGGGACGTCGCCGAACGCGCGGCCCTCGAGCCGGACGTAGGCCCACTTGCGGTCGTCGAGCCACTGCACGTAGTCCGACGGCCCGATGTGGACGTTGCGCGTGCCCAGGTCGTGCTCGAGGTTGCTCGTGACGGCCTGCGTCTTGGAGATCTTCTTGGACTCCAGCCGGTCGCGCTCCAGCATGTTCTTGAAGTCCATGTTGCCGCCGACGTTGAGCTGGTACGTGCGGTCGAGGACGACCCCCCGGTCCTCGAACAGCTTGGCCATGACTCGGTGGGTGATGGTGGCGCCGACCTGGCTCTTGATGTCGTCGCCGACGATCGGGACCCCCGCGTCGACGAACTTCTGCGCCCACTCCGGCGTGCCGGCGATGAAGACCGGCAGCGCGTTGACGAAGGCGACCTTCGCGTCGAGGGCACACTGCGCGTAGAACTTCGCGGCGTCCTCGGACCCGACGGGCAGGTAGCAGACCAGGACGTCGACCTGCGCGTCCTTGAGCGCCTGGACGACGTCGACCGGCTGCTCGTCGGACTCCTCGATCGTCATCCGGTAGTACGTGCCGAGGCCGTCGAGGGTGTGGCCGCGCTGCACGGTGACGTCCAGCGGCGGCACGTCGGCGATCTTAATCGTGTTGTTCTCGCTCGCGACGATCGCCTCGGACAGGTCGCGGCCGACCTTCTTGGCGTCGACGTCGAAGGCGGCGACGAACTGCACGTCGCGCACGTGGTAGCCGCCGAGCTCGACGTGCATGAGGCCGGGCACGCGGATGGACGGGTCGGCGTCGCGGTAGTGCTCGACGCCCTGGACGAGCGACGCGGCGCAGTTGCCGACGCCGACGATGGCCACTCGGATCGGCGTGCGGGGGGAACCCATCAGCGGGTGCTCCTGTCTGGGGATCGGTCGGGCGTGCGGGGTGTGCGGTCCGCGGGACCGGCGGGCGCGGACGGGGTGCTGGCGGCACCAGTCGTGCTGGCGGTGCCGGTCGTGCCGGTCGTGCTCCCGGCGGTGGTGCCGGCGGTGGTGCCGGCGGTGGTGCCGCTGGGGGTGCTGGTGCTCGCCGTGCTGTCCGGCGTGGCGCCGGAGGGTCCGGCGCGAGCGCCGGGCGGCGACGAGCTGTCGCGGCGCTCGGTCGCGAGCAGCTCGTCGAGCCAGCGGACCTCGCGCTCGACCGACTCCAGCCCGTGCTCCTGGAGCTGGAGGGTGTAGCGGTCGAGCTTGGCGCGGGTGCGGGCGAGGGACGCGCGCACGCCCTCGCGCCGCTCCTCCAGCCGGGTGCGCCGTCCCTCGAGGATGCGCAGGCGCACCTCCGGAGCCGTCTGGCTGAAGAAGGCCAGGTGCACCCCGAACCGCTCGTCCTCCCAGGACGACGGTCCCGGGTCGGCGAGCAGCTCGGCGAGCCGCTCCTTGCCCTCGGCGGTCAGCCGGTAGACGACCTTGCCGCGGCGTCCGGTCATGACCGGCGCGTCGGCGACGACGTCCGCGTCGCCCTCGTCCTCGGTGATCCACCCCTCCTCGCGCATGCGGCGCAGGGCCGGGTAGAGCGAGCCGTAGGAGAAGGCGCGGAACGCCCCGAGCGTCGCCCGAAGCCGCTGGCGCAGCTCGTAGCCGTGCAGCGGCGACTCCGACAGCAGACCGAGGACGGCGAGCTCGAGCACGGTCCCCTCCTGCGGTCGACGGGCGGCGCGGCCTCGCTCCGCGATGCCCGCGCGCGATGTATCAGCCCGATACATCGCAGCGGCAGCGTAGGGCGGCCGGCCGGGCAGGGCAACGAGGAGGTGGCCCGTGTCGGGTGACCGTCGTACGGTCGCCGGGTGCCGGCAGCGGAGGCAGCCCCGGGACGAGGCCCGCGGGGCGTCGTCCGCCGGGACGTGGTCGACCACGCGCTGGCCCGCCGGCGCCTGCTGCAGGAGGTCCGCGGCGGCGGGCTGTTCAGCACGGTCAGCGAGGACGACGTCTGCGACGCCTCGCCCTACCTCAAGCGCGCGGCCCGCGCGTACGGCGTGCGCACCGACCGGACCTGCCCGCTGTGCCGCCGCGACGTGGTCTGGGAGGTGAGCTGGGTGTTCGGCGAGGCGATCGGCGCGGCGAGCGGCAGCGCGCGCTCGGCTGCCCAGGTCGCGAGACTGGCGGCCGACCACCCGGACTTCGCCGTCCACGAGGTCGAGGTGTGCCAGCGCTGCGGCTGGAACCACCTCCTGCGCAGCTGGCGCACCGGCACGCCCGGCACCCGGCCGGCCCGGCGCAGCAGAGAGCGC
>JALYMN010000604.1 GCA_030773675.1 Actinomycetota bacterium | reverse complement strand
TGCCCTGCGCGCCCCCAGCGGACGGGCTCCTCCCGCGACGGCAGGCGTCTGAGACCCCTGCCCCGCCGCCATCCGCGGCCCCCTCCCGCTGGAGCCCCCGTTGTCCCGTGCCCCGCTCGTGCGCGCTCTCGTCGCGCTCGTCGTCCTGCTGCTGTCCGGCTACTACGCCGTCACGAAAGACCCCCGCCTCGGCCTCGACCTGCGCGGCGGGACCCAGATCGTCCTGCAGGCGCAGGACACCCCCTCCGTCCGAGCCGACGCCGAGGCGACCGACCGCGCGGTGGAGGTGCTGCGCCGCCGGGTCGACGCCATCGGCGTCACTGAGCCCACCCTCGCCCGCAGCGGCGAGAACCGCATCATCGTCGAGCTGCCCGGCCTGCAGGACCCGCAGGAGGCCGCCGAGGTCATCGGCCGCACTGCGCAGCTCACCTTCCACCCGGTTCTCGGCACCGAGGGGACGCCGGTTCCGGCGACCGGCACCGTCGACACGAGCAAGCCGGTCACCCTGGCGGACGAGGGCGGGCAGCCCGTGCGGCTGGGCCCCGCGGCGCTGACCGGAGAGGGCGTCGGCAACGCCAGCGCCGACCTCGACCCGCAGTTCGGCACCGCCTGGACCGTCAACCTCGAGTTCCAGGGCGAGGGCGCTCGCGCGTGGGAGCGGATCACCGGCCGGGCGGCCTGCCAGCCGGCGGGCGACCCGCGGCGGCGCGTCGCCATCGTGCTCGACAAGCAGGTGATCAGCTCGCCGCAGGTCGCCGACGGCGTCCAGTGCAACGTCGGCCTGTCCGGCGGCACGCAGATCACCGGCGACTTCACCCGCGAGGAGGCGCAGGAGCTCGCCGCGCTCGTGCAGGGCGGCGCGCTGCCCGTGCCGGTCGAGGTCATCGAGCAGCGGGTCGTCGGACCGACCCTCGGCGCGGAGGCGATCGACGCCAGCGTCGAGGCCGGGATCATCGGCATCAGCCTGACCGGCCTGTTCCTCGTCGTCGTCTACCGCCTCGTCGGCGCGCTCGCGACGATCGGCCTGGCGGCGTACGGGCTCATCTCCTACGGCGCCCTCGTCGCCCTCGGCGCGACGCTCACCCTGCCCGGCCTCGCCGGCCTGCTGCTGTCGGCCGGTCTCGCGATCGACGCGAACGTGCTGGTGTTCGAGCGGGCCCGCGAGGAGCAGGTCGCCGGCCACCGGCGCGGGCTCAAGGGCGCGCTGCGCGAGGGCTACGTCAAGGCCTGGAGCGCCATCGCCGACTCCAACGTCACGACGATCATCGCCGCGGGGCTGCTGTTCCTGCTGGCCAGCGGGCCGGTGCGCGGCTTCGGCGTCACTCTCGTCATCGGCGTGCTCGCCTCCATGGTCAGCGCGCTGGTGATCTGCCGGGCGCTCACCGACCTCGGCGTCGCGGTGCCCGCCGTCCAGCGCCGCCCGGGGGTGACCGGCTTCGCCACCGCCGGGCGGGTGCGCACCTGGCTCGCCCGGCGCGACCCGCGGCTCATGGCGCGGCGCGACACCTGGCTGGCGATCAGCGGCGTGGCCGTGGTCCTCGCCGTCGCCGGCATCGGGGTGCGCGGGCTCGACCTGGGCGTGGAGTTCACCGGCGGCCGGCTGGTCGAGTACGCGACCACGCAGTCGGTCGGCGCCGAGCGGGCCCGCGAGGCCGTCGCGGACGCCGGCTTCCCGCGCGCCGTGGTGCAGACCTCGGGCGACAACGACATCACCGTGCGCACCGGGCAGCTGTCGAACGAGCAGGAGGGGCAGATCCGCGAGGCGCTCACCGAGGTCGCCGGGCCGGTCACGCTGGAGCGCGACGAGCTCGTCGGCCCCACGCTCGGTGACGAACTGCGTACCAAGGCGCTGATCGCGCTCGCCCTGGCGCTCGGCGCGCAGCTGCTCTACCTGGCGTTCCGCTTCCGCTGGACGTTCGGCGCCGGTGCCGTGCTCGCGATGCTGCACGACGTCCTCATCGTGGTGGGCCTGTTCGCCTGGCTCGGCAAGCCGATCGACGGGGTGTTCCTCGCCGCCGCGCTGACGATCATCGGTGTGTCGATCAATGACTCGATCGTGACGCTCGACCGCATCCGCGAGCTGTGGACGGCGCACCGCACCCGCCCGCTCCACCGGATCTGCGACTCCGCGATCCTGCAGACCGCACCGCGCACGGTGAACACCGGCATCGGAGCCATGTTCATCCTGGCCAGCCTCGCCGTGCTCGGCGGCGACTCGCTCGCCGACTTCGCGCTGGCCCTGCTGCTCGGGCTCATCGTCGGCACCTACTCCTCGGCGTTCACCGCGACCCCGCTCCTGCTGTTCCTGGAGAGCAAGCGCAGCGCGCCGCCGCCGATGCCCAAGCGCGACCCGGTGCGCCGCCCGGTCGGGGCGGGGAGCATGCGCGACTCCGGCGCGGTGGTCTAGACAGCGCGCGGGGGCCCGGCGACGACGGGAGGCAGCAGGAGGAGGGGCGGTGGACGAGCACCTCAACCTCCTCCTGCTGCTGGGGTGCGGGCTGCTGCTCGTCGCCGTCCTCGCCGTCCGGCTGGCCGACCGCACCGGCCTGCCCTCGCTGCTGGTCTACCTCGCCCTCGGCGTCCTCGTCGGCGAGGCCGGCCTCGGCATCGAGTTCGAGGACTACGACCTCACGGCCGACCTCGGGCTGATCGCTCTCGCCGTCATCCTCGCCGAGGGCGGGCTCACCACCCGCTGGGCGGTCGTGCGCCCGGCGCTGCCGTTCGCGACGGTCCTCGCCACGGTCGGGGTCGGGGTGAGCGTCGCCGTCGTCGCCGGCGTCGCGCACCTGCTGCTCGGCGTCGACCTGCAGACCGCGGTCGTGCTCGGCGGCGTGCTCGCCTCCACCGACGCGGCCGCGGTGTTCAGCGTGCTGCGCCGGCTGCCGCTGGCGCCGTGGGTGCGCAGCACCTTGGAGGCGGAGTCGGGCCTCAACGACGCGCCCGCGGTCGTCGTCGTCGTGCTCGCGTCGTCCGACGCCTTCGGCGAGACCGGCCTGCTCGACGTGCTCCTGGTGGTCGGCGTCGAGCTGGTCGGCGGCGCGCTGCTCGGCGTCGCCGTCGGCCGGCTCGGCCGGCTGCTGCTGTCGCGGGCGGCGCTGCCGAGCGCCGGCCTCTACCCGCTCGCCACCGTGGGTCTCGTCCTCGTCGCGTTCACCGCCGCCAACGCGCTGCACGCCAGCGGCTTCCTCGCCGCGTACGTCGCCGGGCTCGCCTTCGGCAACGGCCCGCTCCCGCACCGCCGCGCGGTGCTCGGCTTCGCCGGGTCGCTGTCGCTGCTCGCCGAGGTGGGGCTGTTCGTCCTGCTCGGCCTGCTGGTCAGCCCCGACCGCCTGCCCGAGGCGGTCGGCCTCGCCCTGCTCGTCGGCGCCGCGTCGACGTTCCTGGCCCGTCCGCTCGCCGTCGCGGTGTCGGCCGCGCCCTTCCGGCTGCCGCTGCGCGAGCAGCTGTTCCTCTCCTGGGCGGGGCTGCGCGGCGCCGTCCCGATCGTGCTGGCGACCATCCCCGTCACCGCCGGCGTCGACGGCGCCGAGCGGGTCGTCGACGTCGTCTTCGTGCTCGTCGTCGTCTACACGCTCGTCCAGGCGCCGACGCTGCCGTTCGTCGGGCGCCGGCTCGGCGTGGTCGAGCGCGGCCAGGCGCTCGACCTGGAGGTCGAGACCGCGCCGCTGGAGGAGATGGGTGCCGACCTGCTGCAGCTGCGGATCCCCCCGGGCAGCCGGCTGCACGGGGTGTACGTCGAGGAGCTCCGCCTGCCGCCGGGCGCGCAGCTCACCCTCGTCGTCCGCGACGGGCAGTCGCTCGTGCCCGGCCCGACCACCCAGCTCGCCGTCGGCGACCAGCTGCTGGTCGTCGCCACGACGGCGGTCCGCGACGCCGCGGAGGCCCGGCTCAAGGCGGTCGCCCGGGCGGGCAAGCTCGCCCGCTGGTACGGCGACGGGCAGCCGCCGCGCTGAACGGGCCCCGCGCGGGCGCCGGTGTCCGGCCCGGCGGCTCGGGTACCGAGGGAACAGTCCCGCACGGCGAGCCCCTCCGGCGCCGTGCCGAACGAGGAGGAGAGCATGAGCCTGTTCGGCAAGCACGGCAAGGACGACGCGAAGGCGGGCAGCGAGCACTCCGGGCTGGCGGACGACCTGGTCCACCCGGGCGAGTCACCGCACGCCGGGGCGGCGGGGTCCACGGCGGTCGGGGATGCCGCGGGGGCGCCGGGGACGGCGTACGACGACCGGCAGCGCGCTGAGCCGGTGCGGGAGGACGCGCCCGCCTCGTCGCGCTCCGCCGGCCGAGGCGACGACGCCATGACGGTGTCCGAGGAGCGGCTCGCGGTCGGCACGCAGAGCGTCGAGGCCGGGTCGGTGCGGGCGCGCAAGCACGTCGACGTCGAGCAGGTCTCGCAGGTCGTGCCGCGCGGGGTCGAGCACGCCGACATGGAGCGCGCGCCGGCGTCCGAGGGCGACAGCGGGCAGGTCGAGACGCTGCCCGACGGCAGCATCTCGATCCCGGTGTTCGAGGAGCAGATCGTCGTCGAGAAGCGCCTCGTGGTGCGCGAGCGGGTCGTCCTGCGCAAGCACACCGTCTACGAGGAGCACGAGGTCACCGCCGACCTGCGGCGCGAGCGGCTGGAGGTCGAGACCGACGGCGACGCCCGGGTCACCGACGAGAGGCCGGGCCGGGGGGTCTGAGATGTCGCGGGTGCTCGGCGCTCGCGAGCCCCGCGACGCTCGAGCGGACCCGCGGTCCTCGCCCCGCACGAGTGGCGACCTGCGCCCCGTCCGCGTCGACGAGGCGGGGCGGACGTCGCCACTCGACGTACGCGCCGGTTCGTGAGCCAGCGGGAACGTCGGGCCCGCCGTCCGGGTTGGGACGGGAGGACGCGCCGATGGAGGAGCCGCTCGTGTTCTGGTCCCGCAAGCCGCTGCACCTGCCCACGCCGGAGAACGCCCTGCCGGGCCGCGACGCCCCGCTGTTCCCGCTGCAGGAGCGGCACTCAGTCAACGGCACCCGCCTCGACGGCCCGTACGCCGAGGGCCTGCAGGTCCTCGACGTCGGCATGGGCTGCTTCTGGGGCGCCGAGCGGCTGTTCTGGCAGACCCCGGGCGTGGTGACCACGCTCGTCGGCTACGAGGGCGGGATCACGCCGAACCCGACCTACGAGGAGACCTGCACCGGCCGCACCGGCCACACCGAGGTCGTCCGGGTCGTCTACGACCCGGCGGTGATCAGCACAGAGCAGGTGCTCAGGGTGTTCTGGGAGGGGCACGACCCGACGCAGGGCATGCGCCAGGGCAACGACGTCGGGACGACGTACCGCTCGGCGGTCTACGCGCACACCGACGAGCAGCTGGCCGTGGCCAAGGCGACCCGCGAGCGCTACGAGGAGGCGCTGCGCGCCGCCGGCCGCGGCCCGATCACGACCGAGGTCCTGCCGGCGAGCGCGTTCTACCCGGCGGAGCCGTACCACCAGCAGTACCTGCACAAGGTCCCGAACGGGTACTGCGGCCTCGGCGGCACGGGCGTGAGCTGCCCGGTCGGCACCGGCGTGCAGGCGCCCGCGCAGCGGCAGTAGCGCCGTGGCGGCCCGACCCTAGAGGCGCGGCAGGACGACCAGGAACAGCAGGAGCAGCACGGCGATCACCAGCGCGATCGTGGCCATGGTGCGAGTGTTCATCTGCTCCTCCTGACGTCGCGGCCCCGGTACGGGGTCGTCGGGGGATGGCTACCACTGCGTGCGGTCCGGCGACACCACCCGGTCGGGTGACCGGCGCGCCGACCGTCACCGGCCGCGCCGGGCGGACGGCTGCCGCGCCCGCGGACTAGCCCCGGTCCAGGTGCGGCACGTCGTGCGCCTGGTCGTAGCAGTAGTCCCCGCCGCCGTCGTCGGTCTGCGTGGCGAGGTACGTCGGTGCGGCCGGCGGCTCGTGCGCTCGGGCGGGCGGCCCTCCGGCCGCCTCGTGCGCGAGGTCGTACTCGTCGTCGCCGTCGGGTCTGAGCGCCGCTCCTACGGCGCCAGCCTGGCCAGCGGCGGGACGACCGCGAACAGCACCGGCACGAGCGCCGCGGTGACGACGGCGTTGAGCGCGAGCCCGAGCCCGGAGAACGCGCCGCCGGTGGCGTCGAGCTGCATCATCCGCGCCGTCCCGATGCCGTGGGCGGTGACGCCGACCGCCAGCCCGCGGGCCTCCGGGTCCCGGACGCCGACCAGGTCGAGCACGACGGTCCCGGCGACCGCGCCGGTGATGCCGGTGAGGATGGCGAACACGGCGGTCAGCGACGCGGAACCGCCCAGCTCGGCGGACACCGCCATCGCCACCGGGGCCGTGGCGGATTTCGGCGCCAGCGACAGGACCGTCTCGTCGCTGGCGCCGAGCGCCGAGGGGAGGGCGACGGCGGTGACCACGGCGGTGAGCGAGCCCACCGCGACGGCGGTGAGCAGGGGCAGCGCGCCGCGGCGGATCCGCGGGAGCTGGCGGTGGAGCGGTACGGCCAGCGCGACGGTGGCCGGGCCGAGCAGGAAGTGCACGAACTGCGCGCCGTCGAAGTAGGTGCGGTAGGCGGTGCCGGTCAGCGCCAGCACGACGCTGATGACGACCACGGCGACGAGCACCGGGTTGAGCAGCGCGTGCTGCCCGCTGCGGACGTACAGCCAGGACGCCAGCTGGTAGGCGACCAGGGTGAGCGTGAGCCCCAGCAGCGGGGTCTCGGCGAGGTAGACCCAGACGTCGTAGAGGTCTCCGTTCACGGCGCGCTCCGGCCGGTGCCGGCGCGGGCCGGCGCACGGCGGGTGAGCAGGCGCAGCGTGAGCCCCGTCGCCGCGATCCCGGCAACCGCGCTGCCGACGACGGCGACCGTCACGGCGAGCCACTGGTCGGCGAGCGGGCCGAGATACTGCACGACCCCCACCCCCGCCGGCACGAACAGCAGCGAGAGGTGGGCGAGCAGCCGGTCGGCGTCCTGCTCGAGCGCCGGCGCGGGCCGCCCCCGCACGGCCAGGCCGGTGAACAGCAGCACCAGGCCGACGACCGGCCCGGGCACCGGCAGCCCGGTGAGCCGGGCGACGACCTCCCCGGCCAGCTGGCAGACCAGCAGGAGCGTCAGGAACGGCAGCACGGCGGACCTCCGGGTGCGGGAGCGGGAGCGGGGAGTCCGTCCAGTCTCGGGGCGGCCACGGCGTCCTCCCGCAGGGGGCGGCGAAGGTCACAGCGGGTGCGCCGCCGGTGCCCGTGGCAGGCTCACGCGGTGGGCGGACAGGCGTGACGGCGTCCCGGACGGCGCGGCGCGACCTGGGCCTGCCGCTGCTGGTCGTCGTCTGGGTCGCCGTCGTCCTCGGCCTGGACACCGTCGCGTCGCTGGCCCAGCAGCGGCTGCTCGGCCTCGGCACCGGGGTGCTTCTGCTCGCGGTGCTGCGCGGTGAGTGCCTCGCCACGCGCGTGCAGGTCGGCGTCGTCGTGGCCTACGCGACGCTGGTCGAGGTCGTCTTCGCGGGGTGGCTCGGCGTCTACGTCTACCGGCTGGAGAACGTCCCCTGGTTCGTGCCGCCCGGGCACGGGCTCGTCTACCTGGCCGCGCTGGCGGTCGGGCGTAGCACGTGGGCGCACCGGCACCGCCAGCCGCTGCTCACCGCCACGCTCAGCGCCGCTGCCGCCTGGGCGTTGTGGGGCCTGGTGCTGTCCGACCGGCCCGACGCGCTCGGTGCGTTCTGGTTCGCCTGCCTGCTCGCGTTCACCCGCTGGGGCGCCAGCCCGTTGCTGTACGCCGGCGCGTTCCTCGTCGTCAGCTACCTGGAGGTCGTGGGCACCGGGCTCGGCGCGTGGGAGTGGCAGCCGCGCGACCCGACCGGGCTGGTGTCGATCGGCAACCCGCCGAGCGGCATCGCGGGCGGCTACGCGTGGTTCGACGCCACGGCCCTGTGGCTCGCGCCCAAGGTGCTGCGCCGCCTGCGGCCCCTGCGCGCCGCCGACCCGCCGCCCCC
>JALYMN010000603.1 GCA_030773675.1 Actinomycetota bacterium | reverse complement strand
CCGGCGACACGGTGTGCCGGCTCGGCGGCGACGAGTTCGCCGTCCTGCTCGCCGACCGGACGGCGGCCCAGCCGACCGCCCGGCGGCTGGCGGCGCTCCTGTCCGACCCGGTGGACCTCGGCGACGTGCAGGTCCAGGTCGGCGCGAGCGTCGGCATCGCCAGCGGCCTGCCGGGCGAGCCGTTCGACGAGCTCCTGCAGCGCGCCGACCGGGCGATGTACGAGGCCAAGGGCCGCTCCAGCGCCAGCCGCTGCTCCGGCTTCGGCCGCCCGCCGGGCGAGCCGGACGACGCCCCGCTGGGGGTGCCGGGAGCCCGCACGGGCGAGGCGGAGGCCCTCCGGAGCGTGCGGCGGCTCCGGGAGGTCGACGTCCAGGACGACCGGCGCGCCGCGCAGACAGCAGGAGCAGCAGCGCGCTGACGGCGAGCCCCGCGGCAGCGGGTCCCGGCCGGCGCTCCCCGGCCGGGCAGCGCCGCCGGGCTAGAGTGGCCTCCCGTGCAGCGGGCGCTCGGCCTGCTCGCCGATGCACGGGAGGCACGCCAGTGGCCCGATCGAGCAGCGCGACCTGCCACCTGTTCGTCACCGGCGGCGTCGCCTCCTCGCTCGGCAAAGGGCTCACCGCCTCCTCGCTCGGCCGGCTGCTCAAGGCGCGCGGCCTGCGCGTGACGATGCAGAAGCTCGACCCGTACCTCAACGTCGACCCCGGGACGATGAACCCGTTCCAGCACGGCGAGGTGTTCGTCACCGACGACGGGTCCGAGACCGACCTCGACGTCGGGCACTACGAGCGCTTCCTCGACGAGGACCTCCACGGCAGCGCCAACGTCACCACCGGCCAGGTCTACAGCGCGGTGATCGCGAAGGAGCGGCGCGGCGAGTACCTCGGCGACACCGTGCAGGTCATTCCGCACATCACCGACGAGATCGTCGCCCGCATCCGAGGGCTCGCGACCGGCACAGGGCCCGACGCTGTCGACGTCGTCATCACCGAGGTCGGCGGCACGGTAGGCGACATCGAGTCGCTGCCGTTCCTCGAGGCCGCGCGGCAGGTGCGCCAGGAGGTCGGCCGCGACCGCTGCTTCTTCCTGCACGTGTCGCTGATCCCCTACATCGGGCCGTCGGGCGAGCTCAAGACCAAGCCCACGCAGCACTCGGTGCAGGCGCTGCGGACCATCGGCATCTCGCCCGACGCGATCGTCTGCCGCTCCGACCGCCCCATCAACGACGGCATCAAGCGAAAGATCGCGAACATGTGCGACGTCGACCAGGAGGCGGTGGTCTCGGCGGTCGACGCGCCGTCGATCTACGACATTCCCAAGGTGCTGCACGGCGAGGGGCTCGACGCCTACGTCGTCCGCCGGCTCGGCCTGGCCTTCCGCGACGTCGACTGGACCGATTGGGACCGGCTGCTGCAGCGGGTGCACCGCCCGGCCAAGCAGGTGACGATCGCGCTTGTCGGCAAGTACGTCGACCTGCCCGACGCCTACCTGTCGGTGACCGAGGCGCTGCGGGCGGGCGGGTTCGCCAACGACGCCAAGGTCGACCTGCGCTGGGTCGTCTCCGACGAATGCGCGACGCCGGAGGGCGCTGCCGCGCGGCTGGACGGCGTCGACGGCGTGCTCATCCCGGGCGGCTTCGGCGTGCGCGGCATCGAGGGCAAGCTCGGCGCGATCCGGCACGCGCGGGAGCAGCGGCTGCCGCTGCTCGGGCTCTGCTTGGGGCTGCAGTGCATGGTCATCGAGGCGGCCCGCTCGCTCGCCGGCATCGAGAAGGCCGGCTCGTCCGAGTTCGACCCGGCCTGCCCCGACCCGGTCATCAGCACGATGGCCGACCAGGAGGACGTCGTCGCCGGCGCCCGCGACATGGGCGGCACGATGCGGCTCGGGCTGTGGGAGACCGCGCTGCAGCCCGGCTCGCAGGCCGCCGCGGCGTACGGCGAGGAGCCCGCGACCGAGCGGCACCGGCACCGCTACGAGGTCAACAACGCCTACCGGCCGCAGCTCGAGGCCGCCGGGCTGGTGTTCTCCGGCACCTCGCCGGACGGCCGGCTGGTCGAGATCGCCGAGCTGCCCGCCGACGTCCACCCCTTCTTCGTGGGCACCCAGGCGCACCCGGAGTTCCGCTCCCGCCCGACCCGGGCGCATCCGCTGTTCCGCGCTTTCGTCGCGGCGTCCGTGCAGCAGGCCGACGGGCGGATGCTGCCGCTGTCGTAGCCCCCGTTCGGCTCGACGAGCACCGTGCTGGGAGGATCGGCCGGGTGACCGCCTCCGACGCCACGCTCGAGCACGTCCGACTCCGTCGTGCGCCGCAACCCCGCCGAGCGGGAGTTCCACCAGGCCGTGCGCGAGGTGCTCGACGCGCTCGCGCCCGTGCTGCGCCGCCACCCGGAGTACGCCGAGCTCAAGACGATCGAGCGCATCTGCGAGCCCGAACGGCAGATCATCTTCCGCGTCCCGTGGCAGGACGACCGCGGGGAGGTCCACATCGCCCGCGGCTTCCGGGTGGAGTTCAACTCCGCGCTGGGGCCGTACAAGGGCGGGCTGCGGTTCCACCCGTCGGTCTACCTCGGCATCGTCAAGTTCCTCGGGTTCGAGCAGATCTTCAAGAACGCCCTGACCGGCATGCCCATCGGCGGCGGCAAGGGCGGCTCCGACTTCGACCCCAAGGGCCGGTCCGACACCGAGGTGATGCGGTTCTGCCAGTCATTCATGACCGAGCTCTACCGCCACCTCGGCGAGCACACCGACGTGCCGGCGGGCGACATCGGCGTGGGCGGCCGCGAGATCGGCTTCCTGTTCGGCCAGTACAAGCGGATCACCAACCGTTTCGAGGCCGGCGTGCTGACCGGCAAGGGGCTCGTGTACGGCGGCGCGCTCGTGCGCACCGAGGCCACCGGCTACGGCGCGACGTACTTCCTGGCCGAGATGCTCGCCGCGCGCGGCACGTCGCTGGAGGGCCGCGACGTCGTGGTGAGCGGCTCCGGCAACGTGGCGCTGTTCGCGGTGGAGAAGGTGCAGCAGATGGGCGGGCGAGTCGTCGCCTGCTCCGACTCCGGCGGCTACGTCGTCGACCCCGGCGGCCTCGACCTCGCGCTGCTGAAGCAGGTCAAGCTCGCCGAGCGGGCCCGGCTCACGGCGTACGCCGAGCGGCGGCCCGGCGCCCGGCACGTCACGGGCGGGTCGGTCTGGGACGTCCCGTGCGACGTGGCCGTTCCCGCCGCGACGCAGAACGAGCTCGACGAGACGGCGGCGGTCGCGCTGGTGAAGAACGGCTGCATCGCCGTCGTCGAGGGCGCCAACATGCCGACGACGCCCGGCGGCGTCCGGGTCTTCCGGGAGTCCGGGACCGCCTTCGGGCCGGGCAAGGCGGCCAACGCGGGCGGGGTGGCCACCTCCGCGCTGGAGATGCGCAGAACGCCTCGCGCGACAGCTGGACCTTCGGGCACACCGAGCAGCGGCTGGCCGAGATCATGCGCGGCATCCACACCCGCTCGGCCGAGGCCGCCGAGGAGTACGGCGCCCCCGGCGACCTGGTGGCCGGCGCCAACATCGCGGGCTTCCTGCGAGTCGCCGAGGCCATGCACGCCCACGGCCTGGTCTGAGCAGCGGCGCCGGCCGGCGGGAGACCGTCCTGCCCGGCACCGCACCGGCCGGTGCTGGCTGCCCCGGCGCGGGCACAGTGGCGCGCATGACACACGCCCACATCGCGCTGTCGTCCGAGGTCGTCTACCAGGGGCGGATCATCTCGGTCCGCAGGGACGACGTGACCATGCCGGGCGACACGACGTCCGTGCGCGAGGTCGTCGTCCACCCGGGCGCGGTCGGCGTCGTCGCGCTGAACGAGCGCGGCGAGGTGCTCCTCGTCAACCAGTACCGCCACCCGGTCGCCCGCCGGCTCGACGAGCTGCCCGCGGGGCTGCTCGACGTCGAGGGGGAGCCGGCGCTCGACGCGGCCAAGCGCGAGCTCGCCGAGGAGGCCGGACTCGGCGCCCGCACCTGGCACGTGCTCCTCGACGCGCTGACCAGCCCGGGCATGACCGACGAGGCGATCCGGCTGTTCCTCGCCCGCGACGTCTCGGTGGTCGACCGCGACGTCCAGGAGCACGAGGAGGCGGAGCTGACCTCGGCCTGGACTCCGCTGGAGGACGCCGTGCGCCGGGCGCTCGCCGGGGAGCTCGAGAACGCGATGGCGCTGCTCGGCGTGCTCGCCGCCGACCGGGCGGCCCGCGACGGGTTCGCCGGGCTGCGTCCGGCCGACGCCCCGTGG
>JALYMN010000602.1 GCA_030773675.1 Actinomycetota bacterium | reverse complement strand
CCCGCGGGCTGCTCGACCTCGACGAGCAGCTCCCGCCTGCCGAGCTCGCGGGCGCGCGCGTCGACCGCCTCGAGCAGCGCGGTGCCGATCCCGCGGCGCCGCCGGTCGGGCCGCACGGCGAAGTGCTCCAGACCGGCCAGCCCGGTGTTGTCGCGGGTCGGCAGGTCGAGCCGGGCCGCGCCGACGACCTCCCCGCCCTCGACGGCGACGAGGGTCTCGACGCGCTCGGTCGCGTCGGGTCGCAGACCGGCCCGGGCGAGCGCGCGCAGCTCCTGGAGCTGCTCGCCCGGCTCGTCGGGCCACTCGGCCCGCCGGGCCTGCTCGACGACGTCGTACCAGTCGGCGAAGGCGGGCTCGTCCGGGTGGACGGTCTGCACCTGCACCCGCGTGTCCACAGCGCTCACGGGTCCCACTGTCCGCAGCAGCACAAGCGGGTTCCGCCCGCGCGGGTGCCCGTCGCGGAGCCGGGGAACACGGCGCGCCATGACGACGATCAGCTCGTGCACGGCGCCTGGCACGGGGCCTGGAGCTGGACCGACCTGCAGGCCGAGCTTGACGCGCGCGAGGTGCGGCACGTCGCGGTCGACCTGCCGTCCGTCAGCGGCGACTCCGCGCGCGCTCTCGCGGACGACGCGGAGGTCGTGCGCGAGGCAGTGCGGGGCGTGGCCGGGCCGGTCGTGCTCGTGGGCCACAGCTACGGCGGGTGGTCATCACCGAGGCGGCCGCGGGGCTGGACGGCGTGGAGCGCCTCGTGTTCCTCACCGCTTTCGTGCCGGACGTCGGGGAGTCGCTGCTCGACCAGGTGACCTCCGGGCCGCTGACCTGGATCGTGCCCGCGGGTGAGGGCTGCTCGGCGTGGCCGCCGGGGAGGAGACCGCGCTGTTCTACGGCGACGTCGACGGCGACCGCGCGGCGGCCGCGGCGCTGCGGCTGCGCCCGCAGGCCGCGGCGTCCTTCGGGCAGCCGGTCACCGGAGCGGGCTGGCGCGGACTGCCCTCGACCTACGTGGTCTGCACCCGGGGCCGCACCATCCCGCCCGCGGCGCAGCGCGAGTTCGCCCAGCACTGCTCGGAGGTCGTCGAGCTGCCGAGCAGCCACTCGCCCTTCCTGTCCCGGCCCGCGGATGTGGCCGACCTGCTCGTCGAGCGCCTGACCGGCGGCTGACGGCTGCGGCCGGCCGCTCTGATGACATGGAGGGAGTGACCGCGCCGACCCGTGCCCCGACCGCCGCCGAGCCCGGGCGCCGCACCGCGCTGCTGGCGCTCGTCGGGCTGCTCGGCGTCACCGCGGCCTGGGGCTCCACGTTCTTTCTGCTCAAGGACACCGTCGAGCGGGTGCCGGTGGCCGACTTCCTCGGCGTGCGGTTCGCCGTCGCGGCGGCCGTCGTCACCCTGCTCGCGCCCCGGGCTGTCCTGCGGCTGTCGGCGGCCGAGCGCCGCGCCGGCCTGGTGCTCGGCCTGCTCTACGGGCTGGCGCAGCTGCTGCAGACCGCGGGCCTGCGCACGACGTCCGCCTCCGTGTCGGGCTTCCTCACCGGCACGTACGTCGTGCTGACGCCGCTGTTCGGGGCCCTGCTGCTCGGTGCGCGGGTCGGCCGCACCGCCTGGGCGGCGGTCGCGCTGTCGACGGTGGGGCTCGGCGTCCTGTCGCTGCAGGGTCTGGCCGTGGGGGGCGGCGAGGCGCTGACGCTCGCGTCGGCGGCGCTGTACGCCCTGCACATCCTCGGGCTCGGCCGGTGGAGCCGGGGCGGGAGAGCGCTCGGGCTCACCGTCGTGCAGCTGTGGGTCGTGGCGGGGGTCTGCCTGCTCGGCGCCGTCCCCGGTGGCGTGGCCCTGCCCGCGCGGGCCGACGACTGGGCGGTGCTGCTCTACATGGCCGTCGTCGCCGGCGCGGCCGCCCTCGTCGTGCAGACCCGGGCGCAGGCGCACCTGTCCGCCGAGCGCGCCGCGATCATCATGACAATGGAGCCGGTGTCGGCCGGCGGGTTCGCCGTCGCCCTGGGCGGCGAGGTGCTCGGCCCGCGGGTGCTCGTGGGCGGGACGCTCGTGCTCGCGGCGATGTACCTCGTCGAGCTCGGCCCGCGCGCTCCCGGCGAGCAGGGCGTCGCCGTCGAGGTCGGCGGCGTGCCGCACGTCGGCCCGGTGTGAGGGGACGTGCGTGGCCGTCCGCCGGGCCCGGGCGGCCGTGATCATGCGCGGACGGCGGCCGGGCGGCCGGGTGGGGTCGCCATACGCGCATGATCACCGAAGCAGGTTGGCGGCGAGCTGCGGCGCGAGGTCGCCGCGGGGGGCGACGGCGACGTCGTCCAGGCCGCGCCAGCGGGCGACCCGTCGCAGCTCGGCGGCGAGCGCGGCCGCGACCTCCCCGGGGTCGTGTCCGGGCTCGGCCCAGGCGGCGAGCACGCGCAGCACCCCGGCCGCCCGGTCGGCCTTGAGGTCGACCCGGGCGACGAGCGCGTCGCCGAGCAGGAACGGCAGCACGTAGTAGCCGTGCACCCGCTTCGCTGCCGGCACATAGATCTCGATGCGGTAGTCGAAGCCGAACAGCGCCGACGTGCGCACCCGCTCCCACACCAGCGGGTCGAAGGGCGACAGCAGCGCGCTCGCCCGCACCCGCCGCGGCAGGACGGCCTCCCGGGACAGGTACGCCGGGCCGCGCCACCCCTCCACCTCCACGCGGAGCAGCTCGCCCGCCTCGACGAGCGAGCGCACCGCGGCGGCGCCCTCGTCGACGCGCAGGCGGAAGTGGTCGCGCAGGCTCCGTTCGGTGCCCACGCCCTGGGCCCGGGCCGCGCGCCGCACCAGCTCGCGCTGCGCCTCCACCCGGTCAGGGGTCGGCAGGTCGAGCACCTCCCGCGGCAGGACCCGCTCGGTGAGGTCGTAGAGCCGCTCGAAGCCGCGCCGGCTGTGCGTCGTCACCTGCCCGGACCAGAACAGGTACTCCAGGGCCCGCTTCGCGTCGTCCCAGTCCCACCAGGAGCCGCCCCGCCGCGGGCCCTCGCGCAGCGCGCCGGCGCCGACCGGGCCGAGCTCGCGCACCCGCTCGAGGACGCCCGCGACGAACTCGGGCCGGTCGCGCATCGCCCGCAGCGGCCCGCCCCAGCCCTCCTCCAGCCGGGCGGCGCGCTCCATCCGCCAGCGCAGCAGCGGGTGCAGCGCGACGGGCAACAGGGAGGCCTCGTGCCCCCAGTACTCGAACAGCTCCCGGTGCCGGTACGCCGCCCGGTCGACCAGGCCCGTGTCGTAGGGCCCGAGCCGGGAGTAGGCGGGCAGGTAGTGCGCCCGCTCCAGCACGTTGACCGAGTCGACCTGCAGCAGCAGGGTCCGTGACAGGACCCGCCGCAGGTGCCGGCGGTCCGGCGAGGCCACCGGCGCGGGATCGGTGAAGCCGCCGGCCGCCAGCGCGACCCTGCGCGCCTGGGCGCGCGAGAGACTCAGCACCCGCGCAGTGAAGCCGCTCGGCGCTCCGGTGCAGCAAGCGGCGCGACGGACCGACCGGCGGGCCGCCGCCGGCGGGTCTCCCGCTGCCCGGAGCGAGCCGTGCCGCCCCGGCCTGCCGGCGCGACGTGTGCCCTCCGGCGGCCGGGACGCACGAGCACGTCTGCCGTCCTCAGCGGTCCCGAAGGGACGCACCCGCCGACCTGTCGCGTCGTGCGGCCAGGGCGAGGTCCACGAGCGCCGACGCCTCCCCGACGTGCGCGGCCGGGTCCAGGAGCTCATCGAGCACGGCCTCGTCCAGGTGCGGCCGCAGCTCGGCGTCGTCGAGCAGCGCCCCGCGCAGCCCACGTCCGTCGGTCTCCGCCCGGCGCACCGCGTCGCTGACCCGGTCGTGCGCCCGGGTGCGCCCGAGCGGTCCGGCCAGCACGCCCGCCACCGCCTCCGCGGCCAGCGCCGGCCCGGCAGCCTCGAGGTTGGCCCGCATCCGCTCGGGGTGGACCTCCAGGTGCTCCAGGCAGTCGCGGATCCAGGCGGCCGCGCTGCCGACGCAGCGCAGCAGGTCCGACAGCGGCTCCCACTCCGCCTGCCAGCCGCCCGCCGCCCGCTCGTGCTCCTGCGGCACCACCCCGAGCAGGGTCGCGACGAGGTTCGGGGTGCGCAGCGTCGCCGCGCGGGCCGACAGGGCGGCCACGGGGTTGCGCTTGTGGGGCATCGCGGACGACGCCCCCCGGCCGGGCACTCCCTCGAGGACCTCGCCGACCTCCGACTGCGACAGCAGCACCACGTCCAGGGCCACCTTGCCCAGAGCGCCGCCGGCGGTCCCCAGCGCCCCGGCGAGGTCGGCGACCGGCAGGCGCAGCGTGTGCCAGGGCAGCTCGGTCACCGGCAGCTCGAGCTGCTCGGCCAGGGCCCGGCGCAGCGCGATGCCCATGCCCCCGGCGTCGGACATCGTGCCCGCGGCACCGCCGAGCTGGACCGGCAGACCGGCGCCAGCATCGGACAGCCGGGCCGCCGGGCCGTCCAGCAGGCTCGTCCAGCCGGCCGCCTTGAGCCCGAACGTCGTCGGCACGGCCTGCTGCAGCAGGGTGCGGCCGGCCAGGACGGTGCCGCGGTGCCGCTGCGCCAGCTCGGCCGCGTCGTCTGCGGCGGCGCGGAGGTCTTTCACCAGGGGCAGGAGCGCGCGACGGGCGACCAGCACCATGGCGGTGTCCATGACGTCCTGGCTGGTCGCGCCGCGGTGCACGTGCGCCCCCGCGTGCGGCCCGGCGGCCTCCTCGATCGCCCGCACCAGCGGCACCACGGGGTTGGCGACCTCGCCGGCAGCGCGGGCCAGGGCGGCGAGGTCGTACGACGACGTGTCCGCGCACGCCGCGGTGATGCTCGCCGCCGCTGGCTGCGGCACCAGGCCGACCGCGGCTCCCGCCCGAGCGAGGGCGGCCTCGACGTCGAGCAGCGCCCGGAGCCAGGCCTGGGCACCGACCTGCTCGGCGACGCTCCCGCGGCCGAGGACGCCGCCGAACAGCCCCTCCGGGCGATCCGTTCCCGGGTCGGCGCCGCTCACGACGGCGTGCCCGGCCTCGGGACGACCCCGTTCAGCGAGGGCGGGAGCACGCCCGCCTCCCGCTACTCGCCCGCCCGCTCGGTCGAGACGTCCGGCCCGCCCTCGCCCACCCACACGGTCTTGATGTTGGTGAACTCGCGCATGCCGTGGGCGGCGAGCTCGCGGCCGTAGCCGGACGTCTTCACCCCGCCGAAGGGCAGCTCGGGGAACGAGGTGGTCATGCCGTTGAGGAACACCTGACCGGCCTCGAGGTCGCGGACGAAGCGCTCCTGCTCCTGCGGGTCCGCCGTCCAGGCGTTGGAGCCGAGGCCGAACACCGTGGCGTTCGCGACCTCGATCGCCTCGTCGAGGTCGGCGACCCGGTGCAGCTGGGCGACCGGCCCGAACACCTCCTCGAGGTACATGCGCATTTCCTTGGTGACGTCGGCGAGCAGGGTCGGCGGGTAGAACCAGCCGGGGCCGTCCGGGCGCGCGCCGCCGACGAGCACCCGGGCGCCCTTGCCGATCGCGTCCTGCACGAGCTCCTCGACGTCCTTGCGCCCCTGCTCCGTGGCGAGCGGCCCCACGTTCGTGGCCTCGTCCGTGGGGTCGCCGAGCACGAGTGCGTTCATCTCCTGGGTGAACAGCCGCTCGAACTCGTCGTACACGTCGTTGTGGACGATGAAGCGCTTGGCCGCGATGCAGCTCTGCCCGTTGTTCTGGCAGCGCGACGTCGCCGCCACCTTCGCCGCCTTCGCCAGGTCGGCGGAGGGCATCACGACGAAGGCGTCGCTGCCGCCGAGCTCGAGCACGGTCTTCTTGATCTCCTGGCCGCAGATGGAGGCGACCGACTGACCCGCCGGCGTCGACCCGGTGATCGTCGCGGCCATGACCCGGTCGTCGCGCAGCACCTTCTCGACGTCCTTGGCGCCGATGAGCAGCGTGAGGAAGACGTCGCGGGGGAAGCCGGCCTTCTCGAACAGCTCCTGCATGTACAGCGCCGTCTGCGGCACGTTGCTGGCGTGCTTGAGCAGCCCCGTGTTGCCCGCCATGAGCGCGGGTGCCGCGAAGCGCATCGCCTGCCAGAGCGGGAAGTTCCACGGCATGATCGCCAGCACCGGGCCGATCGGCTGGTAGCGTGCGTAGGCCCGCACGGCGCCGACCGCCTCGGCGTCGGCCGGCTCGTCGGCGAGGTACTCCTCGCCGTGCTCGGCGTAGTAGCGCAGGCCCCGGATGCACTTGTCGACCTCCGTCTCGGAGGCCTTGACCGTCTTGCCCATCTCGGTGGTCATGAGGCGGGCGACGGTGGGCTTGTCCTGCTCCAGCACGTCGGCGGCGGCGCGCAGCCAGCCGGCCCGCTCGGCGTAGGAGGTCAGCCGGTAGGACGCGAAGGCGGCGGCGCTGCGGGCCAGCCTGTCCTCGAGCTCCGCGTCCGTCAGCGCGTCGAAGGTCTTGAGGGTCTCGCCCGTGGTCGGGTCGATCGTCGCAATGGCCATGACTGACACCCTTCCCTCCCGCGCCCCGGAGGTCACTACCCCCGCGCTGACTAGCCTGCTCCGGATGGCCGACGTTCGCGTGCGCCCCGCCCGGGCGGCGGACGCCGAGCGGATCGCGCTCGTGCAGTCGCAGACCTGGCGCCAGGCGTACGCCGAGCTGCTGCCGCCGGAGGTGCTCGAGCTGCCGCTGGAGCGGCTGGCCGAGACCTGGCGGACCGCGGCCGCGTCGCCGCCGTCGTCCCGGCACCGCCTGCTCGTGGCGCTGGACGGCGAGGAGCTCGTCGGGCTGGCGCTGTCCGCGCCCGACGAGGAGCTGCCCGCGTTCGAGCTCGCCTCGCTGCTCGTGCTGCCCCGGTGGGGGCGCCGGGGGCACGGCTCGCGGCTGCTCGCGGCCTGCGTGCAGGCGTGGCGCGAGGACGGCGCCGAGCTCGCCGTCTGCTGGCTGCTCGAGCGCGACCGGGCGTCGGCGGGCTTCCTGCGCGGCGCCGGGTGGGAGCCCGACGGCGGCGCGCGGGGGCTCGAGACCGGGCACGGCACGCTGCGTCAGGTCCGGTTCCACGCCGACCTGCGCGAGGGCTGAGCGGAGCTCACGTCCGCGGCTGCGCTGCCGACGGACCTCTGGGGGCGACGACGCGGCGCTCCGGCTCACCCGGGCGGGTCTCGCGCCGGGGGTGCTCCTGCGCCGAAGGTCCTGGTGTCGGCGCAGGAGGCTCCGGCACCTGCTCTGGAGGAGCTCCCCGTGACCCGCGTTCTCGTGGTGGACGACGACCCCGTCGTCCGCATCGCCCTGGAGAACCTCATGGCGGCCCTCGACTGGGACGTCACCAGCGTGAGGGACGTCGCGCAGGCCCTGCTCGCCCTGCTGCCCGAGCAGGGCGAGTACGACGCCGCCGTGCTCGACCACGACCTGCCCGACGGCACGGGCGGTCAGGTCGCGTCGGTGATGGCGCTGCTGCACCCCCGCGCGCACGTCGTCATGCACACGTCCCGCGACCTGCCCCTGCTGCCCTGGGGCGTCGCGACGCTGGTGCCCAAGCGCCGCGGGCCGCTCGCCGTCCTGGACCACCTGCAGGCGCGGTCTGCGCCGGTCTGAGAGGCCCGTCTGACCGTTCAGCGGCCGCCGCGCTCCTCCCGCTCCAGTCGGACGGCGGTGCGCAGCGCCCGGCGTCCGCGCGGCGTGTCGCGGGCCAGGCCGTAGGCGTCGGCCAGCCGGAACCAGGCGCGCCAGTCGCGGGGCGCCGCCTCCACCTCCGCCCGGCGCTGTGCGAACACCGCGTCGGCGGCCGCCTTGGACAGGCGCCCGCTCGGCAGCGTCTCGACGTCGTCGGGCAGCGTCGGCAGCCCGCCCTCCTCGGCCAGCCGCTCCCCGAGCCGCTGGCTCGCCAGCCCGAGGCGCACCTCCCCCGCGACGAGCAGCGCCCCGACCAGCACGAGCAGCAGCACGCCGACGCCGAGCAGCGCGCCGTCGAGCTGTCCGGTGCGGAACAGGTCGACCGCGCGGACGACGAGGTAGACGCACAGCAGCCCGACGACCGCGCTGACGCCGAGCGCGACGAGCCGGGCCCTCACGCCGCGCTCCCGCCAGGTCGAGCGGCAGGTCGCGTCACAGGTCCGGTCACGGCTCGGGTCACAGGTCGAGCAGGTGCTCGAGGCCGACGGTGAGCCCGGGGCGCTGCGCCACCGACCGGACGCCGAGCAGCACCCCCGGCACGAAGGCCGAGCGCGCGTAGGTGTCGTGGCGCAGGGTGAGGCTCTCGCCCTCCCCGCCGAGCAGCACCTCCTGGTGCGCGACCAGCCCGGCGAGGCGCACCGCGTGCACCCGCACGCCGTCGACGTCGGCGCCCCGGGCGCCCTCGATCGCCTGCGTCGTCGCGTCGGGCATCGGCGGGCTGTCCCGGCGGGCCTCGGCGACCATCTCCGCTGTCCGCCGGGCGGTGCCGGACGGCGCGTCCGCCTTGCCGGGGTGGTGCAGCTCGACGATCTCCACCGAGTCGAAGAAGCGCGCGGCCTGCGCGGCGAAGCGCATCATGAGCACCGCGGCGATCCCGAAGTTCGGCGCGACGAGCACTCCGACGTCCGTACCGGCCAGCCAGCCGCGGACCTCGTCCAGCCGCTGCCGCGTCCAGCCGGTCGTGCCGACCACCGCGTGCACGCCGGCGTCGACGCAGGCGCGCACGTTGCCGAGCACGGCCTCCGGGTGGGTGAAGTCGACCGCCACGTCGGCCCCGGACAGGTCGAGCGGGTCGCCCGCGTCGACGGCCGCCGCGAGCTCGAGGTCGGGCGCCGCCTCGACGCCCCGCACGACCTCGCTCCCGACCCGCCCCTTCGCGCCCAGCACGGCGACCCTCACGCGACCTCCTCCTCGTCCCCCTGGCCGGCGCCGCCCCCGGCGCCGGGACCCACCACGGCCACCGTCATCGGCTGCTGCAGCACCTCGCGCGCGACCTCGTGCACCCCGGACGGCGTGACGGCGGCGAGCTCGGCGAGCACGTCCTCGACCTCCCGGTAGTGGCCGCGGGACAGCTCGGAGTCGCCCAGCCGGCTCATCCGCGCCCCGGTGTCCTCGAGGTCCAGCAGCATCGCACCGCGCAGCTGCCCCTTCGCCCGGGCGACCTCCTCCTCGGGAAGACCGTCGCGGACGACGCCGTCGAGCACCTCGCGGCACACGTCGAGCACCTGCTCGACCGCCGAGGGCGCGCAGCCGGCGTACACGCTGAAGGCGCCGGTGTCGGCGTAGGCGCTCGCGCTGCTGTGGACGGAGTACGCCAGCCCGCGCTCCTCCCGCACCTGCTGGAACAGCCGGCTGCTCATGCCCCCGCCGAGCGCGGCGTCGAGCACGCGCAGGGCCGGGCGACGCGGGTCGGCGTCGGCCAACCCGACGGTGCCGAGCACCACGCTCGCCTGCTCGGTCGCCCGGGTCCGGGTGACCC
>JALYMN010000601.1 GCA_030773675.1 Actinomycetota bacterium | reverse complement strand
GCGTCGGCGGGACGACGGGGAGCCCGTCGGTCCACCCCCGGTCGAACAGCGCCTCGTGCTCGTCCTCGAGGTCGGCGAGCTCGACCCGGCGGCTGGCGAGGCCGGTGCCGCCGTACCGGGCCTCGAGCGCGTCGACTCGCGCCGGGTCGACCGACAGCGACCCGCAGCCGGGCCGGTGCTCGGGCAGCCCGGCGCCGAGCCCGTCGACGCCGGTCAGCTCCTGCCACTGCGGTCGCGACCAGCCGACGGTGCGGGCGACCTCCCGGCCGCCCTCGACGCGCAGCAGCGTCGGCACCGTCTCGACGCCGAGCCGGTACGACAGCTCGAGGCTCGTGTCGTCGTGGTCGGCCCACGCGGCGTCGTCCTGGCACCATACCTGGGCGCCGAGCTCGCGCAGCACCGGCGTGACGAGCACGCAGGTCGGGCAGTCGCGCTTGACCACGGCGACCAGCCCGTCGGGCAAGGCCGGGCCGGCAGGCAGGGTCACGGCGCAGACGCTACGCGCCTGCGCGTACCGTTTCCTACGTGATCAGCGACAGCCCCCGGGTGACGGTGCGTGCCCTGGCCGAGGCGACCGGCTGGGAGGTCAAGCCGCAGGGCGCCTGCAAGGACGTCCGGTGCGTGCCGCTGCCCGCCGATGCCCGCGCCGGCGACCTCGTCGACCTGCGCGCGTTCGCCGACGCGCTGCGCATGCCGCTGCTGCACGACGAGGACGAGGGGCTGTGGTCGCTCGGCCCGGAGGCGGGCGGCGCCGCGCTGACCAGCGTGCAGGTGCCCGACCTCGTGCTGCCGACGCTGTCCGGCGAGCCGTTCGAGCTCGCCCGGCTGCGCGGCAGGAAGGTGCTCATCGCCGCCTGGGCCAGCTGGTGAGGCTGCCGCTTCGACCTGCCGGTCTGGCAGGTGCTGCGCGACGAGCTCGCCCCGCAGGGGTTCGAGCTGCTCAGCGTCGCGATGGATGTCGGCGGGGCTGAGGCCGCCCGCCCGTTCGTGCCCGAGGGCGTGAGCTTCCCGGTCGTCGTGGACGACGAGCACGCCCTCGGCGCGCTGTTCGGCGTGGTGAACGTGCCGAGCGGCATCTGGGTCGACGAGCAGGGCGTCGTCGTCCGGCCGCCGGAGACGGCCTACCCCGCCTACCCGCAGTTCGCGCAGATCGACGTCGACGACCCGGAGGTGCAGGCCAGCCTTCCGGAGTCCGCGCTGGCCCGCCTGCGCATGGTCATCCCCGAGGTGCGGCAGATGCGGATCGACCCGGAGGGCTACGTCGCCGCGCTGCGCGACTGGGTGGCCCGCGGCAGCGAGTCGCCGTACGCGTTGGACGCCGACGAGGTGCTCCAGCGGTCGCGCCCCCGGCCGGTCGAGGAGGCGCAGGCCGCGGCGGCGTTCGCGCTCGGGCAGCACCTGCACCGCGCGGGCCGGACCGACCGGGCGGTGCACTGGTTCCGCGAGAGCCACCGGCTGCAGCCGCACAACTGGACCTACCGCCGGCAGGCCTGGAGCCTCACCGACCCGTCGCAGGGCCCGACCGAGGCCTACGACGGCGACTGGCTCACCGACGTCCGCAAGGTCGGCGCCGAGAACTACTACGAGCCGGTCGAGCTGGCGCCGCGCCGCCCGCGGTGACCCTCGCGGGCGTGCTCGGCGCCGTCGGCGTCGTCCTCAACCAGGTCTTCATCTGGCCGCAGGTGCTGCGCGGGCTGCGCACCGTCGAGGGCGTCGCCGCGCTCACCGTGCTCGGCGGCCTGCTCGCCCGCGCCGCATGGACCGTCTACGGCGCGGCGCTGGGCGACCTCGCGCTCGTGCTCGGCAACGTCACGGTGACCGTCGGCTTCCTGCTGCTGCTCGTCCTGCTCGCGCGCGCGGCCGACCGGCCGCTGCCGCTAGTCGCCGGCGGAGCGGCCGTGGGCCTCCCGGTGCTCGCGGCGTCCCTGGCCGGGGGCGCCGTGCTCGGCTGGACGGCGGTCGTCACGGCGGCGGTGGTGAACCTGCCGCAGATGGTCCGGGCGCTGCTCGACCCGCACCGGCTGGAGGGCGTGTCGGTGCCAACGTACCTGCTCATCGCGGCGGCGTCGTCGTGCTGGCTGCTGTACGGCGTCGTCGTGCGCGAGCCGCTCATCAGCGCGCCGCACTATGTGCTGCTGCCCACGGCGCTCGTCGTCGCGGGGGGGGGGGGGGGGGGGGG
>JALYMN010000600.1 GCA_030773675.1 Actinomycetota bacterium | reverse complement strand
GCCCGGCGCTGGGCACGGCGCTGTTCGACAGCGCCGGCGCGCCGCTGCCGCTGGCCGTCGGTCCGACGTGGGTGCTGCTCGTCCCGCGCGGCGCGCAGGTGCGGGTCGGCTGACCTAGGATGGGGGGGCCGATCTTCTCTGGCCGGCCCTCCTGCTGAACGAAAAGGAACCGCCGCCATGTCCGCCGACGAGCCCGCCGTGACGCCCCTGCCCTCCACTCCGCTGCTCGGCACCCCGCTGGTGAAGCGGGGCATGGCCGAGATGCTCAAGGGCGGCGTGATCATGGACGTCGTCGACGCCGACCAGGCGCGCATCGCCGAGGAGGCCGGCGCGGTCGCGGTCATGGCCCTGGAGCGGGTCCCCGCCGACATCCGCCGCGACGGCGGCGTCGCCCGGATGAGCGATCCGGACATGATCGAGGGCATCCAGGCCGAGGTGTCGGTCCCCGTCATGGCCAAGGCGCGCATCGGCCACTTCGTCGAGGCACAGGTGCTGCAGGCCATCGGCGTTGACTACGTCGACGAGTCCGAGGTGCTCACCCCGGCCGACTACGAGCACCACATCGACAAGCGCGCGTTCCAGGTGCCGTTCGTCTGCGGCGCGACCGACCTCGGGGAGGCGCTGCGCCGCATCGCCGAGGGCGCGGCGATGATCCGCTCCAAGGGCGAGGCCGGCACCGGCGACGTCAGCCAGGCCACCACGCACATCCGCACCATCCTGCGCCAGATCAAGCAGCTCACCGTGATGGACAGCAGCGAGATCTTCGCGGCCGCCAAGGAGCTGCGGGCCCCCGTCGAGCTGGTCCGCGAGACCGCGGAGCTCGGCCGGCTGCCCGTCGTCCTGTTCACCGCGGGCGGCGTCGCGACGCCCGCCGACGCGGCGATGATGATGCAGCTCGGTGCGGACGGCGTCTTCATCGGCTCCGGCATCTTCACCTCCGGCGACCCGGCGCAGCGCGCCCGCGCCTGCGTCGAGGCCACGGCCTCCTTCGACGACGCCGAGCGCATCGCCAAGGTCAGCCGCGGGCTCGGCTCGGCGATGGTCGGCATCTCGGCCGGCAGCCTCGGCGCCGGCGACCTGCTGGCCACCCGCGGCTGGTGACGGCGGCCGGGGTGCGGCCCCGGATCGGCGTGCTGGCGCTGCAGGGCGACGTGCGCGAGCACGCGCGGGCGCTGCGCAAGGCGGGGGCCGAGCCGGTGCCGGTGCGGCGACCGGAGGAGCTCGACGGCCTCGACGGCGTCGTCGTGCCCGGTGGCGAGTCGACGACGATCGGGCGGCTGCTCGGGGTGTTCGCGCTGCTCGAGCCGCTGCGGCAGGCGGTGCGCGGCGGGCTGCCGGCGTACGGCTCCTGCGCCGGGATGATCCTGCTCGCGGACGAGGTGCTCGACGGCCGGCCCGGCCAGCCCACCGTCGGCGGCCTGGACGTCGCGGTGCGCCGCAACGCCTTCGGCCGCCAAGTCGACTCCTTCGAGGTCTCGCTGCCCGTGGAGGGGCTCGCCGAGCCGGTGCACGCGGTGTTCATCCGTGCGCCCTGGGTCGAGCGGGTCGGGGAGGGCGTCGAGGTGCTCGCCCGCGAGCCCGGCGGCCATCCGGTCGCGGTGCGGCAGGGGCGCCTGCTCGCGACGTCCTTCCACCCGGAGCTCACCGGCGACGCGCGGGTGCACGGGCTGTTCGTCGACCTGGTCCGCGACGTCCGTGACGCCGGGGTCGGGCCGGGGCGTCGCTAGCATGGCCGGCCGGACGGCCCGCCCGGCAGCCCGGCACGCGAGCGGGCCGCAGCGCAGGCGGGTCGTCGTCCAGCCGGACGAGCAGGCACACCAGCAGACGGGCGCGCAGCCGGACGAGCAGGCCGGCCGCGGAGCCGGGCGAGGGGAAGGCGGGCACCGTGAGCGGCCACTCCAAGTGGGCGACGACCAAGCACAAGAAGGCCGTCGTCGACGCCAAGCGGGGCAAGCTCTTCGCCAAGCTGATCAAGACGATCGAGGTGGCCGCCCGCACCGGAGGCGGCGACCCGGCGGGCAACCCGACGCTCGCCGACGCCATCGCCAAGGCCAAGGGCCAGTCGGTGCCCAACGACAACATCGACCGGGCGGTCAAGCGGGGCAGCGGCGAGCTCGGCGACGCGGCGGCGTACGAGGAGATCACCTACGAGGCCTACGGGCCGGGCGGGGTCGCGCTGCTCGTCGAGTGCCTCACCGACAACCGCAACCGGGCAGCCGCGGAGGTGCGCACCGCCATCACGCGCAACGGCGGCAACCCGGCCGACCCCGGGTCGGTGGCCTACCTGTTCAACCGCAAGGGCGTCGTGCTGGTCACCAGGACCGACGGGCTGACCGAGGACGACGTGCTGCTCGCCGTGCTCGACGCCGGCGCGGAGGAGGTGAACGACCTCGGCGAGGCGTTCGAGGTGGTCAGCGAGGCCACCGACACCCACGCCGTGCGGCTGGCCTGCACCGACGCGGGGCTGACCGTCGAGTCGGCCGACATCTCCTGGCTGCCGAGCGTCAGCGTGCAGCTCGAGGACGAGCCCGCCCGCAAGGTGCTCAAGCTCGTCGACGCGCTCGAGGACCTCGACGACGTGCAGAACGTGTGGGCGAACTTCGACGTGAGCGACGACGTCCTCGAGTCCGTCTGACGGCGGCCCCGCCCGGCGCGTCGGCGACCGCGCGGCACGGCCGCGCCGTACGCTCCCGCCTCGAACACCTGTACGAGGCCTGGACGGGGGAGCGGCCGTGCGCGTGCTGGGCGTCGACCCCGGCCTGACCCGCTGCGGTCTGGGCGTCGTCGACGGCGCGCCGGGGCGCCCGCCGGCGCTCGTCGAGGTCGGCGTCGTGCGCACGACCGCGGACGACGACCTCGGACGCCGGCTGGTGGCCCTCGAGGAGCAGCTCGAGCTCTGGCTGGACCGCTGCCGCCCGGACGCCGTCGCGGTGGAGCGGGTCTTCGCCCAGGCCAACGTCCGGACCGTGATGGGCACCGCGCAAGCCGGGGCGGTGGCGGTGGTCTGCGCCGCCCGGCGCGGCCTGCCGGTCGCGCTGCACACGCCCTCGGAGGTCAAGGCCGCCGTCACCGGGTCGGGCCGGGCGGAGAAGGCGCAGGTCGGCGTGATGGTCGCCCGGCTGCTGCGGCTCGACGGCCCGCCGCGGCCGGCCGACGCCGCCGACGCGCTGGCGCTGGCC
>JALYMN010000599.1 GCA_030773675.1 Actinomycetota bacterium | reverse complement strand
GCGCCCGGACGTCGCGGTCGAGGGCCCGGGCGTCGTCCGGCACCTGCAGGCCGGCGGGCCGCACGTCGCCGGTCCGCTCAGCGGGCTCCTCGCGGGAGTGCTGGCCGGACCCCTCGTCGGGCACCCCGCCGGACCCGTCGCCGGGCGGCTCGTTCGGCACGTCCCCATGGTGTCCGACGTGCTGGTCTGCCGCCTCACGACGCCGTCGTGCGGCCGGCGTCGAGGGCGGACGGCCCGCCCTGCTTGCACGCGGACCGCGCACCTGTCAAGACGTGGGAGCGGGAATTCGGGCACGTGCACCCCGTCTGACCTGCACGAACGCTTCGGGGAGCAGGAGGACCTCGTGTTACCCTGGACTCCGGCGAGAGGGGTTACCCACAACATGACGTTCGCAGTCGGCGAGACCGTCGTCTACCCGCACCACGGGGCGGCACTGATCGAGGCCATCGAGACCCGTACGATCAAGGGAGTCGAGCGCACGTACCTCGTGCTCAAGGTCGCGCAGGGCGACCTCACCGTCCGCGTCCCCGCCGACAACGCCGAGATCGTGGGCGTGCGCGACGTGGTCGGCCAGGCCGGGCTGGACAAGGTTTTCGAGGTGCTGCGCGCGCCGGCCGTCGAGGAGCCGACCAACTGGTCGCGCCGCTACAAGGCGAACCTGGAGAAGCTCGCCAGCGGCGACATCAACAAGGTCGGCGAGGTCGTGCGCGACCTGTGGCGCCGCGACAAGGAGCGCGGGCTGTCGGCCGGCGAGAAGCGCATGCTCTCCAAGGCCCGCCAGATCCTCGTGAGCGAGCTGGCGCTGGCCGAGGGCACCAACGAGGACAAGGCCGAGGCGATCCTCGACGAGGTGCTGGCCTCCTAGGCGGTCGACGGCCGCCCGCCTGCCCGGGACGCGCGATCGAGCAGGGTCCGCCCAGCCCGGCCCAGCTCCCCCAGGGGAGCGCTGCGGCGGGGCTGTCACGTTCCCGCCGACCGTCCGCGCCCGCCTCGGTCATCGAGGTGCTGCGGCTCATGGTCGTGGTGTTCTTCGCCGGCGCGGGGTTCGAGATCGGCTCGGGCACCGGCAGCCGGGCGGTGCTGGGCGGCCTCAACGGGACGGCCGTCGGACTGGTGCTGGGCTCCGGGCTCGGCTACGTGCTGGGCGGGGTGCTCGGGCGCGCGACCGCGGCGAGCGCCGAGACCGCGGTGGTCCGGCTGCGCTCGGTGTCGGCGGAGCGGCTCGTCGCCGGCCTGCTCGGCACGGTCGGCGGCGTCCTGGTCGGAGCCGGCGTCGCGTGGCCGGTGTTCTTCCTGCGCCAGGCCTACCTGGCCTTCCCGCTGTTCGGGTTCGTCGTCGTCGTCCTGGGCTACCTCGGGTTCCACGTCGCCGCGAGCAAGGCGGACGGCGTGCTCGGCCTGTTCGGCGGGACGACCGGCCTGGCGCCCCGGCCCGTCGCGCCGGTGGCGCTGCCGCGCGTGCTCGACACGTCGGTGGCCGTCGACGGCCGGGTGCTCGACATCGTCCGCGCCGGGTTCCTGCACGGCGAGGTGCTCCTGCCGACGCCCGTGCTCGCCGAGCTCCAGGGGCTCGCGGACGCCGCCGACGACACCCGGCGGGCGCGCGGACGCCGAGGGCTCGAGGTGCTCGAGGCGCTCAAGCGCGAGCCGGGCGTCGACCTGCAGGTGCTCGACGTCGACGTGCCCGGCGTCCCCGAGGTCGACGCCAAGCTCGTCCGGATCTGTCTGGAGCGGGGCGCCGCACTGCTTACCCTCGACACGAACCTGGCGAAGGCGGCGTCCCTCGCCGGCGTGGCCGTGCTGAACCTGCACGCGCTGGCGCTCGCGCTGCGGCCGCCCGTGGCAGCCGGCGACGACGTCCCGGTGCTGCTGCTCAAGCCCGGTCGCGAGCCCGGACAGGCGGTGGGCTACCTCGACGACGGCAGCATGGTGGTCGTCGAGCGCGCCCGTGAGCGAGTGGGCGGTGAGGTCGTCGTCCGGGTCACCAGCCTGGTCACGACCGCGAACGGGCGGCTGGTCTTCGGCCGCCCGGCCGACCTGCCCGACGCCCCGTCGCGGGCACCGCGCGCACGCCCCGGGCGGCCCGTCATCCCGCC
>JALYMN010000598.1 GCA_030773675.1 Actinomycetota bacterium | reverse complement strand
AGTCCGGCGACCTCGCGGGGCGCCGTCGTGGCTTGGGGCGAGCAGGCGGCCCGGTCGGCGCGCACGCCCAGGGCGACCAGGACGCCGGCTCCGAGCACGCCGAGCGCGCGCCGGACCGGCTCGGCCTGGACCAGCTGCGCGGCGCCGGCGGCACCGGCGCCGGTGTACAGGGCGTCGACGAGGGCGATGCCGGCACCGACCGCCAGCCCGGTGGCGAGGCCGTGCCGCAGGGCCGCCGCACGAGCAGCAGCGACATCGGCCCGACCTGCAGGGCGACGAGGCCGAGCCCGAACCCGACGACCACCCCGTCCACCGGCCGACGGTGGCACCGGGTCGGAGCTGCTGCCAGCGACTTCTCGCGTCGCTACCGCGGCGCCGAGGCGCGCTCCGGCGGGCCCGGGACGCCGTCCAGGTCGCGCTGCGCGGGCAGGACAGGCCGCTGCGCACGCCGGGCCAGCTCGGTGGCCAGGGCGTCGTTACGCTCGCCCGCGTCGTGCAGCGCGCGGACGACGCGGTCGAGCTCGTCGACGAGGCTCTGCCGCTGGGTGAGCAGCAGCGGGTCCAGGGACGGCGAGGGGGCCGCGCACGTGCGGTGCAGCGCCAGCGTGACCCCGACGAGGATCACCACGTCGCCGATGCTGAAGACGTTCGCGAACGGCAGCCCGGCGGGCAGGGCGAACACGTCGCCGAGGAGGGCGAGCCGGGGCTGCTCGAGCACGCCGGAGTTGGTGAAGTCCGCGGGGTCGGGCGCGAGCCCGGCGAAGCGCAGCGCCTCGGCGCTCGCCGGCAAGGTCCCGCCGTTGACGAAGATCGTGACGCCGTTGAGGGCCGCGCCGGCGGCGAGCACCAGCAGTCCGGGGACCGCACGGTTGAGTGCGAGGAAGACCGCGGCGAGCAGGTAGGTCGCCAGGTGCGTGCCGACGGTCAGCACTCGGGGCGCGTCCGGGACCAGGTTGATGACGAGCACCTGCAGCCCCAGGCCGAGAGGCAGCAGCCAGGCGGCGCGCACCCGCAGCCCGCCGAGGCGTCGCAGGTCCTTGCCGGTCAGCGGGACGCTCAGCACGGCGAGGAGCGCGAGCACGCCCATCAGCACGGAGGGGCCTCCGGGGTCCGGGCACCTCCGCGGCCGGACACCTGCGTGCTCCCGGTGGCGGGCGCGTCGAGCGGCAGGACGCCGAGGCCGTCGGCGGACGGCCCGGTCGAGCGGGGCTGCGGCAGTCCGCTGCGCACGGCGTCCAGGCGGCGGGGGAGGTCGGTGCGCGACCGGTCGGTGCGCGACAGCGCGGCCTGCCAGCCGTCGCACCAGGCCGTGAACGGTTCGGCGGCGAGCGCCCGGCTCAGGTGGTAACCCTGGATGACGTCGCAGCCGAGCGGCAGCAGGCGCTGCCAGACCTCGGCGTCCTCGACGCCCTCGGCCACGACCTGCAGCCCGAGGTTGTGCCCCAGCTCGACGGTCGAGCGGACGATGACCTCGTCGTTGTCGTCTGCGAGCATGTTTATGATGAAACTCTTGTCGATCTTCAGCTCGTCGACGTGCAGCCGCTTGAGGTAGGCAAGGGAGGAGTAGCCGGTGCCGTAGTCGTCGACGGCGATGCGGACCCCGAGCTCGCGCAGCCGGCTGATCACGTTGACCGCCCGGCTCGGGTCATTCATGATCGTGCTCTCGGTGACCTCGAGCGTGAGCAGGTGCGGCGCGACGCCGTGGCGCGCCAGGGTCTCGCCGACGCGGACGGGCAGGTCCAGGTCGGTGAGGTGGCGCACGGAGAGGTTGACGGCGACGCCGAAGCAGCGACCGCTGCGGGTCCACTCCCGCACCTGCCGCACCGCCTGCTCGAGGACCTCGAGCGTGAGGTCGGTGATCAGGCCGGTGTTCTCGGCCAGCGGGATGAACTCGTCGGGCATGAGCAGCCCGCGCACCGGGTGCTCCCAGCGCACCAGGGCCTCCGCGCCGATGAGCCCGCCGCGCCGCGCCTCGCACTTGGGCTGGTAGTGCAGCACCAGCTCGCCGCGGCGCAGGCCCTCGCGCAGCTCGCCGAGCAGCGCCAGCCGCTCCGGGGTGTGCTGGTCCTGCTCCGGGTCGTAGGTCCGCCAGCTGCCGCGCTCCTCCTTCGCGGAGTACATGGCGACGTCCGCGCGACTGAGCAGCTCGTCCATGCCGTGCGCGTGCTGCGGCGCGTAGGCGATGCCGATGCTGCCCTGGACGTCGAGCCGGACCCCGGCCAGCGTCATGGGCTCCCGCAGCGTCCTCGAGAGCCGCTCGACCAGCGCCTCGGTCACCCGCTCCAGCTCGGACGCCGCAACGTCGGGCGCGGCCAGCACCGCGAACTCGTCCCCGCCGAGCCGGGCCACGATGGCGTCGTCGCCGGCCGCGTGGGACAGACGGCGGCCGACCTCGACGATGAGCAGGTCGCCGACGTTGTGCCCGAGCGTGTCGTTGATCTCCTTGAAGTGGTCGAGGTCGATCAGCATGACCGCGACCCCTCGTCCGTCGCGGACGGCGTCGCGCAGGGCCGTCTCGGCGTCCAGGTGCAGCAGGGCCCGGTTGGGCAGTCCGGTGAGCGGGTCGTGCAGCGCATCGTGGTCGCGCTGAGTCGCCAGCTTGGCGCTCTTGCGCACCGCCGCCACGGGCAGCACGAGCACCGGCAGGAGCAGCAGCGAGAACTCCGAGACGACCAGCACGGCCGGCGCCAGGCAGACCAGCACCCCGTTGATGCTGGCCTGGAAGCGGATGTCGTCGAGCAGGTGCGGCAGCACCCGGTCGCCGGACCACAGTGCCACCGCGGTGCCCACCAGCGCGTGGTTGACGACGAAGAAGACCACGCCGGCGGCGAAGGCCGGCAGCAGGTCCGCGCGCGCGAAGGGCTCGGGGTTGAGGAACTCCTGCGATCCCAGCAGGGAGAACACGAGTCGGCTCGCGCAGAAGGTGAGCGTGTACTGGGCGACGTTGAACGACGCGCGGTACCAGGACTTGCCCTTGCGCAGGTCGTCCACCACCACGGGCAGCGACTGGGCCAGGACGGCGATGCTCAGGGGAGCGACGAGCACGAGCGCCAGGGCGAAGGCGGAGGAGATCGTGATGTCGTCGCTCTTGCGCCCGCGGCGCACCATCTGGATCGGCAGCAGCTCACTGAGGAGGACGACGGCGATCAGGAGCCCCACCAAGCCCAGCTGGTCGGTGTCGAAGGTCCGGACCTGGAGGCACAGCCACGCCGCCGTGGGCAGCCCGAGCAGCGTCACGACCAGCATGAAGCGGTCGAGCCGGCTCGACCCCGCGAGAACGCGCAGCCAGGACCCCGCCCGGCGGGCGAGGTCCTGGCCGGCAGTGTCGATCATCGAGAGCTAGAACTTCCGGCCCGCACCGACGATCATCACGATCGTCGTCAGGGACGCGGCGGCGCTGGTGGCCCTCACGAAGGCGGCCGTGCTGAGGTTCTTCATCGCTTCTCCTGGGTCTGGCGGTGGGCTGGCGGGGGTCGAAGCCAGGTGGTTCAGGGCCGGAGCCCCGCGGCGACGGCAGCGCCCGGCGCGAGCACTGCGGCGACGTCTCGTCGCGACGGCTGGTCGAGCACCTCCACCCCCTCTGGTTGCTGGAGAAGTGTTCGGGCGCTCCGGCGGCGGACCTGATGGTTCGTCGGGACCAGATTCCGGACTAGTCCGCGTGTCCTCCCGCCGGTCCGCGCGCGCGGTGCCTCGGGCAGCGGGACGGCGGCGCTGGTCGCGCCCCGCCCGGCCTCGCCCCGGTCGACGGCGCTGCGCTCAGCGCTCGCGAACGCCGGAGGTGGCCGGACGTGGCGTGTCCGGTCAGTGGGTAGCGTGCGCGGGTGACCACGTACTGCGCGCCTTGCATCACCGAGCTGGCCCTCGTGCGGGAGGCCACCACGGCCGTGGGCGGCACCGCGTCGTGCAGCGCTCACGCGGTCCTGCTGGCGCACCCGGAAGACCTGCCGGGACGCCGCCGCCAGCGGCTGGCCGAGCTGCGCAAGCTCGCCGAGGTCAAGCGCGAGACCGCGACCGCGCAGGAGGACGTCCTGCTCGAACTGCTCGTCCACGAGTACTCGCTGGCCGCTGCCATGGACATGGCGCCGGGCACCGGGCAGCGCTCCGGCGGGCAGGGCGGGCACGGCGGGCAGGGCGGACACGGCGGCCAGGGCGGGCACGGGCAGGGAGGACACAGCGGCCAGGGCGGCCAGGGTGCGGCGG
>JALYMN010000597.1 GCA_030773675.1 Actinomycetota bacterium | reverse complement strand
CCGTCGTCCTGCTCGGCGGGGCCGGCGGCCTCGCCCTCGCCGGCGGCGGGGACCGCGACGACCGGCTGGAGGTGGCCGACGAGCCTGTGCCCGCGCCCTCCTCCTCGCCGGCCGACCCGCCGCCGGCACGCCCGGGGCTGCAGGCGGGACGGGTGGTCGACGCGGGAGGACACCCGCTGGCCGGGTTCGCCCTGCTCCCGGCCGACCTCGGCAGCGTGCTCACCCGCACCGGCCGGGACGGGGGGCTACGCCGTGCCGTGCGGCGAGCCGCTCGTGCTCGCCTATGCGCCGTCCGTGCGCGGCGGACGGGTGCGCGAGCGCTCCCCGGGCGCCGGCAACCACGCGTGGCGGCGCGTGCTGGAGCACTGCGGCATGTCCCGCCTGGTCGTCCTGGCGCCCGGCGGGGTGGTCACGGGCAGAGGCACGCCCGGGGCCGACGTCCGGCTGCAGCGGGTGCAGGGGCCGGGCCCCGACGTGCTCGAGGCCGGCCCGGTCTTCGTCACCCGCGTGCGCCCGGACGGGACCTGGCGGGTCGAGGGCCTGGACACCGGCCGTTACGCGCTGCCCGGCGGCCTCGTCGACGTCCGCGAGGGCCGCACGGTCTCCGCACCGGCCGGGACGTCGAACGAACCTCGTTGAACCCCCCGGCGTGGTGGCGGCACAGACGCCGAGCGCGTCGTGCAGGCCGGAGGGGGACAGGGGCGGGTCGACTGCCACAGTGCTGTGGGTCGCGCTGAGCGCGCTCGTGCTCAGCACGTGGCGCTCGAGGGGAGAGCGGCGCCGGAGGGGGTGCTGTCCGTTCCGGCCGCGACGGCGGTCGGCCCCGCGTCTCTGCCCGCCGTCACCTTGGCGAGCGGCACCGCGTCCCGACCCGCTCCCGTCACCGCCCGGCTCGCCGCTACGTGGTCACGGGGGGCGCGCCGCCTCAACGTGACCACCGACGGCGCCTGGTGCTGGTTCACCAGCCCGCGGGCGGTGCGCGCCGTCGGCGTCCACGACCGCAGCTACCTCGGCTGGGTGTGCCGCGGCGGGGACGTCGTCGTCGCGGCGTGGACAACCGCAGTCGCGTGATGACCACTGCAGTCGTCGCGCCCGCGTTCGCACCAAACGACCACGTCAACCCGGGCCTGCTCGTGCGGCCGGACCGGCGCATCCAGGCGTTCTGGTCCGGCCACAACGGCGACAGGATCTACACGGCGCTCTCGCTCCGGCCCGGCGACGCGAGCGCCTTCGGGCGTCCCGTCGGCCTGCCGGTGAGCATCGGCCAGCAGCGGTACACCTACCCGTCGCCCTACTACCTGCCGGGCGACGGCGGCCGGTACCTGCTGTTCTTCCGCGGTGGGCACACCTGGCCCGCCTACACCACCAGCCGGGATGGCCTGCGTTGGACGCGTACCTCGTGGCAGGAGGTGTGACGTCGCGGCCGTACCTGCAGGTGGTCCAGGCCGGGCCGGACGCGCTGCACTTCGCTGTCACCGACGCGCATCCGCGCAACAACAGGTACAACAGGGTCTTCGCGTTCACCTACCGCCGGGGTGCGTTCCGCGGCGCGGACGGCCGAGTCCTCGGACAGCTGGGCGGCCCACCGTTCCCCGTCCGCTCCGCGGACGGCGTGTACTTCGCGCATCAGGAGCGTCAGGGCCGCGCCTGGCTGCTCGACCTCGCGGCCGGCGACGACGGCCACCCCGTCGTGCTGTTCCAGGCCTCGCCCCGGGTGGACGACCACAGGCACCGGTACGCGCGCTGGGACGGCAGCGGCTACACGAGTCGCGAGCTCGCTGCGGCGGGCGGCAGCATGAGCCCCACCCGGGACGAGCACGGGTACACCGCCGGCGGCGCTCTCGACAAGACGGATCCGCGCACCGTGTACCTGTCGCTGCCGGTGCGGCCGAGGGCGTGGCGACTGCAGCGCTGGACGACCCGCGACGGCGGCTCGACGTGGCAGCGGGCCTGGCTGACGGCGACCGGGGACACCAGCTCCGGCCGGTGCGGGTGGTGGGTGCCACCGCCCAGAGCGAGGAGCTCGCGACGTTCTTCATGTCGGGCCGGTACACCGGCTACACGGACTACGCGACCACCATCCACACGGTCGGCACCGCGCCCCTGCAGCACGCGACGGTCCGTGCCTCTGCCGGGAGCGGTCGGCCACGGGCGGGTCTGGTCGCGGTGCGGGTCCGGGACGGTCAGGGCGGCCCGGGGCTCGGTGGTCGCGCCGTCGTCCTCCAGCTGCAGGAGGGGAGGCACTGGCAGACGCTCCGCGTGCGCAGGACCGACGGGAGCGGGCTCGCGTCCTTCCCGGCCGCGCCTCGGCGGCGCGCAACGCTGCGCGTGCTCGTGGGCACAGCCGTGCCGCGGACGGCGATGCCGGTCGCCGTGCTGTCGCTGTGACCGCCCCGCTGCGCCGAGCTGTGGCCGTAGCCTCCCGGCATGACACAGCCCGAGGACGTCGAGCCCGCGCCCAGCGCGCCCCGCAGCGACGCCGACCCCGTCGTCCTGGCCGGCGAGCCCGACAGCGCGCGCCGGCTCGAGGGCGGCGACGACGACCTCCTGCGCCGGCAGCACGCGGAGTGGGCCGACGCCGACCGGGTCGTGGAGGGCCAGCCCACGGCGCTCGGGGAGTAGCCGGGCGCAGACCTGTTCGTCTCGGCAGCAGGAGCCGGGCCCGCGACCGCGAACTCTCCCGCGACGAGTGACGGGAGGGTCACGAGCCGTGACTGTGACGTCAAGGACGCCGTGCCGCTCGACCTTCGGGCGAATGACGCGCGCGCAGGACCTGCTGCGTCGGCTCGGCCCGGAGCTGGCCGACCTCGCAGAGCGCTGCCAGGCGCCGGTGACGGCCCGCGGGCCGTGGCTGCAGGCCTGGGCCGGTTCGCAGCCGAGGGTCACGCTGCTGCCGGTCGTCGTCCGCGGCCGCGACGAGCGGCTCGAGGCCGCGCTGCTCCTCGAGGCGGAGGTCGACGCCCGGGGCCGCCTGCACCTGGCGTCGCTGACGCCC
>JALYMN010000596.1 GCA_030773675.1 Actinomycetota bacterium | reverse complement strand
CGGCTCGACCTCGCGGTCGGGCCGGGCGCCGGCATGTCGTCCTCGTGCGCGCCTGCGTCCCTGCGGGCGCGCCTGCGTCCGTGCGTGCTAGGCGACGGTGAGCGACCTGCTGCGGGTGTTGTTGGTCTCGCTGCCCTCGCCCGGGATGCGGTTGACGTCGTCGACGTAGGCCGTGATGGTGTGCGCGCCCGCGACCGCCGTCCAGGTGCTCGAGGTGCGGCCGCCGTTCGCGCTGAGCGTGACCGAGGCGCCGGGGGCGAGCGAGGCGGTGTGCGTGTCGGACCAGGTGACGGTGCGGCCGTCGACGCGGAAGGCGACGCCGTGCACGACGCCGCCCGGCGTCGCGGCCCGGCCCACGTTCTTGATCGTCGCGGAGAAGCGCACCGGCGCGCCGGCGGCCGGGGTGCTCGGCGACCACGACAGCCCGGTCACGACCAGGTCGTGCTTGGCCAGCGGGAGCGCGCCGGTGATTTCCACGGTGCGTGGCCCGCCGCCGACGCCGAAGGCGCTGTAGGTCGGGACGAAGTCGGCGACCATCAACAGGTACGTCGTCCCGGCGGTGAAGCTGCCCGGATAGGCCTGCTCGTCGTCGCAGCGCTCGACGAACCGCGGGCCGTCCGCGGTCAGCGTGGCGACGGCGGCCACCCGGCTGCCGCCCTCCTGGCCCACCTGCACGCCGTCGACCCGGATGTCCAGCGGCCCGGACGTCGTGGGGGTGAAGCGGTACCAGGTCGAGTAGTGCGCGCCCCGGTAGCCGCCGCCGGGGGCAGCGCACTCCGAGATGGTGGAGTCGACCGGCTGCGCCGTGGCCAGCGTCGTGTCGACGGTGGCCCGGAAGGGCAGCGCGGTGACCGGCGTGGCGTTCGCCCAGGCGTCGTTGATCGGCGCGGCGCCTACCTCGCGCAGCGCGACCGACCGCTGCCACCCGTCGTACGGGCACTCGTCGCACTCGAGCGGCGCCGGGAAGAAGGACACGACGGACACCCGCTCGCCGGCCGCGACCTTGACCGCGCCGGCGCTGCTGACGCGGGCGTCGGTGGAGCAGGCGAGGACCGCGCCGGCGGCGGACAGGACCGCGGTGCCCGTCGGCATCTCCATGGTGTCGCGGCCGAAGGCGTACGCCGCCGAGCTCTGCGCCACGACCTGCACGGTCCGGCTGGGCGTGTAGCTCCACCAGCGCGGCGCGCTGACCGCTGCGCCCTCGTTGCAGCCGCGGGCGACAGCCTGGTCGGCGGCGTCGGTCGCGGCGGCGGTCTGCATCGGCCCGGCGTCGGAGGCGCTGAACGGCAGGGCGGTCACGGCCACGGCGGTGCCCTTGGTCGTGCCCGGCTCGGGCTCGGCCGCCGCCGGAGCGGCACTCGCCAGCACGAGCCCGCCGGCGAGCAGCGCGGGCAGGGTGCGGGACGTCAGGGCGGTCAGGGCGGACATGGGCTGCTCCGTACGACGGGCCGGGTGAGTGGCGGGGGGGTACCGGGGGTCCCGGTGGCGCCCTCTCGGGTGCTCACGGACACCATCGGCCATGACCCGCCGGGATGAAGCCGGATAGTCACTCTGAGTTGGGCCATCAGCACGCAATGCACCCGTCCGGCCTAGCCAGCCGCCCCGCGGGACGGCGTTGCGCCCGTGGTCCACCTCCGGCGCGACCCTTGTCGGCCTGCCGCGTGCTGTATACGGTGCGCGAACTCGGCCGGGTGCCGCCCGGACGGGATCCCCAGCGCGGCCAGGACCGCGCGTAGCCAGCCGGAGGAGACCCGTGACGCAGCTCGAGGACGCCCCGCACGCCGTGGTCGGCACCGCCCCCCTGGAACCCCTCACCGCGGCGGAGATCAGCGCCGCTGCCGCCGTCGTCCGCACGCATCCCGAGTTCCGGCCGTCGGTCCGGTTCGTGCAGATCGCGCTCAGCGAGCCGGCGAAGGAGGAGGTGCTCGCCGGCACGGTGCGCGACCGGCAGCCGCCGTCGTCCTCTACGACCGCGCCAGCGCCCGCACGGTCGAGGTGGTGCTCAGCCTGCGCGACGAGGCCGTCCTGTCCTGGACGACGAGGACCGGCGTGCAGCCGAGCATCATGCTCGAGGAGTTCTTCGCCGCCGAGGAGATCACTCGCAAGGACCCGCGCTGGCAGGAGGCGGTGCGCAAGCGCGGCGTCGACGCCCCCGGCCTCGCCATGCTCGACCCCTGGGCCACCGGCTACGACACCGAGTGCGCGCCCGGCCGGCGCCTGATCAAGCCCCTGACGTTCATCCGCAGCAAGGCCGACGACAACGGCTAAGCCCGCCCGGTCGAGGGGCTCGTCGTGGTGATCGACCTCGACGCGATGGAGGTCGTCGACGTCCAGGACCACGGCGTCGTGCCGCTGCCGGCGCAGCCGGGCAACTACGCGCCCGAGCTCATCGTCGAGCCGGGCAACGTGCCCGCGTTCGACCGGCTGCGCGACGACGTCAAGCCGATCGAGATCACCCAGCCGCAGGGCGCCAGCTTCACCGTCGACGGCCACCAGGTCTCCTGGCAGAAGTGGCGTGTCGGCGTCGGCTTCAGCCCGCGCGAGGGCCTGGTGCTGCACCAGCTGAGCTACGACGACAAGGGCCGCACGCGACCGGTCGTCTACCGAGCGTCGCTGTCGGAGATGTACATCCCGTACGGAGACCCGGCCCCGACGCACCGGTTCAAGAACGTCTTCGACGAGGGCGAGTACGGCGTCGGGTTCCTGCTCAACCCGCTCCAGCTCGGCTGCGACTGCCTCGGCGAGATCTTCTACTTCGACGCCGTGGTCAACGACAACGACGGCAACCCGCTCACCATCCCGAACGCCATCTGCATGCACGAGGAGGACTTCGGCGTCGCCTGGAAGCACACCGACTTCCGCACGGAGAAGGTCGAGGTGCGGCGCAGCGGCGGCTCGTCATCTCCTGCTTCGCCACCGTCGGCAACTACGAGTACGGGTTCTTCTGGTACCTGTACAACGACGGCGCCGTCGAGTTCGAGGTCAAGCTGACCGGCGTCATCTCGACCGGCGCGGTCGCACCGGGCCAGACGCCGGCGCACGGCACGGTCGTCGCGCCCGGCCTGTACGGCCCCCACCACCAGCACTTCTTCAACGTCCGGCTCGACATGGCCGTCGACGGACAGCGCAACAGCGTCCATGAGGTCAACTCCGGGGCGCTGCCGAAGGGACCGGGCAACGAGACCGGCAACGCCTGGGTGGTGAAGAAGACCCTCATCGAGCGGGAGAGCGAGGGCGGCCGGCTCGCCGACCCGCTGCGCGGCCGCTACTGGACGATCTCCAACCCCGACGTCCTCAACGCCACCGGTCAGCCGGTCGCGTACAAGCTGCAGCCCGGTGAGTGCACGCTGCCGATGCAGCCCGAGGGCACGCACCAGGGCTTCGACCGGGCGGGCTTCGCCTACAAGCACCTGTGGGTCACCCGCTACGACCCGGCGGAGCGCTACGCCTCGGGCGACTACCCGAACCAGAACGGCGAGCGCGACGGCCTGCCCAAGTGGGTGCAGGCCGACCGGCCGGTCGCCGGCGAGGACCTCGTCATCTGGTACTCCTTCAGCGCCCACCACGTCGTCCGCCCCGAGGACTGGCCGGTCATGCCGGTCTCGCGCGTCGGCTTCCACCTCAAGCCGAGCGGCTTCTTCGACGGCAACCCGGCGCTCGACCTCCCGCCGTCGGCCCCTGCCTGCCACTCGGCGCTGGGCGGGCACGGGAGCGCCTCATGAGCGAGGAGGTGCTGCCGCCGACGGCGGCGCGCGCGGCAGGAGTGCCCGCCCCCCGGCCGTCCGCGGCGGGGGAGCAGTTCGGCCAGGGGCTCGCCCAGAAGTCGATGGGCCCGGTCGAGGTGCTGGCGCAGTCGGTCGCGGCGATCGCGCCGAGCGCGGTCATGGCGACGGGCCCCGCGCTCATCGTCCTGTCGGCCGGCTCGGGCACGTGGCTGTCGTACCTGTTCGCCACCGTCATGGTGCTGCTGATCGGCTACTGCGTCGCGCAGTTCGCCACGCGCATCGCCTCGGCCGGGTCGCTCTACAGCTACGTCGCGAGCAGCATCGGCGCGACGCCGGCCTTCGCCGCCGGCTGGGGCCTCGTCGTCGGCTACACGATGATCGCGATCGTCGGGGTCGCGGGCTTCGGCATCTACGGCGGCAGCCTGCTCGAGGGCATGGGGATCCCGGCGACCTCGACGGGTGCGCTCGTCGCGCTGTTCCTGGTCGCGGCGCTGGCGGCCGTCGCGTTCGCGGCGTACGGGATCAAGCTGTCGACCCGCGTCGGCCTGGTCCTGGAGATCTTCTCCGTGGCCGCGCTGCTGATCCTGTTCGCCGTCGTCCTGGCGCAGAACGGGCTGTCGCTCGACACCGCGCAGCTGCGCGCGGAGGGCAGCACGCTGGACGGCGTCACCTTCGGCATGGTGCTCGCGGTGCTCGGGTTCGTCGGCTTCGAGAGCGCCGCGTCGCTCGGCGCAGAGGCGAAGGACCCGCACCGCGCGATCCCGCGCGCGGTGCTCGCCGCCGGGCTCATCGTCGGGGTGATGTACGTCGTCGCCACCTACGCCTCGATTGCGGGCCTGGGCGTCGAGGGGCTCGGCTCCAGCGCGGCGCCGATGAACGACCTGGCCGAGGACGCCGGCATCGGCGGGTTCCGGTTCGTCATCGACGTGGGCGTCGCGGCGTCGTTCTTCGCCGTGGCGATCGCCAGCGTCAACGCGGCGGCGCGCGTCCTCTACACGATGGCCCGCGAGCGCGTGCTGCCGGACGCGCTCGGGCGCACGCACCCCCGGCACCGCACGCCCCACGTCGCGATCCTCGCGCTGCTGCCGGTGCTCGCCCTGCTGCCGATCACCATGGTCCTGCTCGGGCGGTCCGCGCTCGACGTGTACGCCTACACCGGCACGATCGGCACCTTCGGATACATGACCGCCTACCTGCTCATGGCGGTCGGCATGCCGGTGTTCCTCGCCGCCCGGGGCGAGCGGCGGGCGGTGCACGTCGTCGTCGCCGCGCTGGCCTGCGCCGCGCTGGTCTACGTGGTCTTCAAGAACCTCGTGCCGGCGCCGCCCTCGCCCTTCGACGTGCTGCCCTACCTGTACGCCGGCGTCCTCGCGCTCGGCCTGGGGTGGTTCCTCGTGCTGCGGGTCCGCCACCCGGAGCGGGCCCGGCTGGTCGGCACGTACGACGAGGAGACCCCGCCGGTGCCGGACCGGCGCGCCTGACCGGCGCGCCGGTCGTGCTGCTCGCGCACGCCGGCTCGGCAG
>JALYMN010000595.1 GCA_030773675.1 Actinomycetota bacterium | reverse complement strand
GGTCACGGGCGGAGGTGGGGCTCGCGGCGCTCGCGGGCGGCCTGCTCGCGGTCGCCGCGGTGCGCGACGCCGCTTGGCTGGTCGCGCTGTGCCTGCTCGCGTCGTCCGGCCTCGGCGCCCTCGCTGTCTCGCACGCTGGCAGCTGGACCGCAGCGCTGCTCACCCCCGTCGCGGTGCCGGTCGCCGCCCTGCGCGCCCTGCCGTGGGTCGCTCGCGGGACGTCCCCGGCACGTGGGGGCGTCCGCGGATGGGTGGCGGTCGTGCGCACCGCTGCTGTGACTGCCCTGCTGATCGGGGTCTTCGGTGCGCTCCTCGCCTCGGCGGACGCGGCCTTCGCCCGGCTCGTCGAGCTCCTCCTGCCGGACGTCCGGCTCGGCGAGCTGCCCGGCCGGCTCGTCCTCGGCGCTCTGGTGGCCTCGGTCGCGCTCGCCGCGTCGTACCTCGCGGTCGCGCCGCCGCGCTGGGCACTGGTGCAGGTCCCCAGTGGGCGTGCCGCGCGCCGGGCCGAGTGGCTCGTCCCCGTGGGGGCGCTCGACCTGCTGCTGCTGTCCTTCCTCGTCGTGCAGTCGGCCGTGCTGTTCGGCGGCCGCGACCACGTGCTGGGGACCGCGGGGCTGACCTGGGCCGAGTACGCCCGCTCCGGCTTCTGGCAGCTGCTGGCCGTGACCGCGCTCGTGCTCGTCGTCGTGGCCGCGGCGGTCCGCTGGGCACCGCGGGCGGAGCCGCGCGACCGGCTGGTGGTGCGCGCCGCGCTCGGCCTGCTGCTGGCCCTCACCCTCGCCGTCGCGGCGTCGGCGCTGGCCCGGCTGCACCTCTACGAGCAGGCGTACGGGGCCACCCGAGCGCGGCTGCTGGCCGCCGCCGTAGAGGCGTGGCTGGTCGTCGTTCTGCTGCTCGTGGCGTGGGCCGGCGCGCGCTGGCCGGGCGCGAGGTGGTCACTCGACGCGCTGCCCCGCGCGGTGGCCGCCACCGCGGGACTGACCCTGCTCGCGCTCGCGGCCCTCGACGCCGACGCGCTTGTGGCGCGGCGCAACGTGGACCGCTACCTGGCCGGCGCCGAGGTGGACACCGCGTACCTCGGCCGGCTCTCCGCCGACGCCGTCCCCGAGCTCGACCGGTTCCCCGAGCCGCAGCGCTCGTGCGCGCTGGCGCCTGTCGCCCGGCGGCTGGCGGAAACGGCCGACAGCGGCTGGGCCGGGGCCAACGTGGCACGGCGCACCGCCCGGACCCTGCTTGACGAGCGGCCGGCTCAGGAGGGCGACGAGACCGCTGGGTGCCCTGCCTGACAGGACGAGGACGGACGACCGCGGCACGCCACACGCCTCGCTCGCGGCGGCGTCGCAGCACACGCGCACGTCCGCTGAGGACCGCTCAGCAACTCTCCGGATACGGCTGGTCCATGATCAGGAACGCGATCTGCAGCACCTGCACGGGGTCGCTGCCCTGCAGGTCGCTGAGCATGGCCACCAGCGTCGCGGCCACCCGTTCCAGCTCGTCGGCCACCTCGATCAGGGCCTGCGGCGTCAGAGATGCGTCCTCGGTGTCGCCCAGCAGCTCTGTGGCCGGGCACCCCGTCACCTGCGCCAGCAGCCGGGTCCGGCCCACCTGCCGGGCAGAGTACTCGCTCGTGCCGGCGGGCTGCAGCGCCTGCTCCACCGGGGGAGCGCTATCCATGGTCGGACTCCCGGCAGGACGCGGCGCCGACCTGCCCGTCGGACTGGATGCTGGGGGCTGAGGCGGGCTCGGACCCAGCCCGCCGGTCCATCCGGTGAGCCAGGCCGGGGGCGGCAGCGAGGAGCGCCTGCGCGCTCACGGCGTCCGCCCGCTCCCGCCGGATCAACGCCAGGTGTCGGCGCGCATTGCGCCGACTCCGCTCCTGGAAGCTCAACCAGTGACTGATGTCTGGCACGGTCGCTCCTCACCGAGGGGGTGCTGCTGCTCAACCGTCCATGGGCGAGGGACAGAGGTCCTGTCGCTGCGCGAGGCCGCCGGCGGCCAGTATGCGCAGACGCCGCTGGCGGACGTCAGTAGGCGTCCGCGCCACTGTTGGCTACCGGCAGTGCCCGCACGAGCACGAACGGTCGTCAGCTCTACGAGCCGTGCCGCGGTCACGCCCCTGGCAGCAGCACGGGATGACGCTCCCTGTCGCGCTCCGCCAGGGCTGCTGCGGTGCGCGGCCTTGCGAGCCGACTCGGCTGCTCCCGGGTCACGGGTGGCGCGGCAGCCACCACCGGGAACGGCCGGAACCGGTGACGACGGGGCTGCGTCCCATCGGCATGACTCGTGGCAGACGACACCTTCTGGCCGTCACGGCGGTCCTGGCGGCTGCCGCGTGCAGTACGTCCGGATCCGGCACGGAGTCACGGACCGCCGGCTTCGCCTCCTACGCGGGAGTCGTGGGTTGTGCCGACCTCGTCGCGTGGGGGACGGTCAGGGCCGCTGAGCCGGTGAGCGACGGACTCGAAGTGACATTCGACGTGGCGGAGTGGATTTACCCGTCCACGGGCAGCGGCAGAGTCAGGTTCGTCGCCGACGACCCGGCGAAGGAAGTGGCCGCGCCCACGTGGGAGTCGTCGGAGAGAGTGCTCGTCGTGGTGTCCGAGGTCGCCCCCGCCGCGCGCCACGAGGCGGCGGAGGGCGAACGAGCGGTGAGGCAGTGGCGCGACGCGGGGTCCCCACGGCTGCGCAGGGAAGAGTGCGAGAAGATCTAGGACCGGCCGGTGCTGCTCACTGTCGTGCGGGAAACCCGTGCCGCACCATGCGCGTTGGTCGGCCACCAACTGCTCGGGTGCGCGGGCCCGCTCGGCTGACCGCGCCAGGTGACTCGCCCGGCGCCGGCGCGACAGGCACGGGCGTGCCCTGCTCCTGCAGCGTGCCGTTCTCCGCGGGGGCGCCGTTGGGCACCGTCGGAACGGGGCCCGCGCCGGTGCGGCCGTCCGGCCCACCGTCGGACCGGTCGCTATAGCCCGCGATCCGTGAGCGAGTCCGACCTCGACGGGGACGGGGACGTCCAGGTCTACGAGGAACGTCCCCGGCGCGTGACCATCGGTGCCGGCGCCGGGCACGACCTCGACCTGGTGCTCAGAGCACGTCGGAACCTCTGCTCATGCCCGCGTGCGACTACTGGTTCAGCCGTCGGTTCACCTGGGTCAGCGACAAGTTCGGCGTCTGCTGGCAGCTGAGCGTGCCCGCTGAGCAGCGGCAGACGGCGAGGTGTACACGCGGCGGGCGCCTCCTCGAGGAAGGACTGGGGCGCGCCGACGTCACGGCACAGCCACACCGACAGGGAGGTCCTGCTCGTCCCCCGCGGGCCGCACGCCCTCCGCCGCATCGCCGAGGGGCCAGTGCGCCTCCTGCCTCTCCGGCCGCTCGAGTCCGACGGGCTGCGCCAGCTAGGTTCTGCGCGTGGAGGCTCCCCTGCGGACGGCCGTCCTGGGGCCGGGTGGTGTCGGTGGTCTGCTCGCGGCACTGCTCGCGAGTGACGGCCATCCCGTCGTGTGCCTGGCCGGCGAGGACACCACCGCGGCGCTGCGCGAGCACGGGCTGCGGCTCGACAGCGCGCGGTTCGGCCCGCGGGTGCAGACCGTCGACGCCGTCGGCGTGCTCGACCGTCCGGTGGACGTCTGCCTGGTGACGGTCAAGGCGACGCAGCTCGACGACGCCGTGCGACGGGTGCCGGCGCAGGTGCTCGGGAAGGCGCTGCTCGTCCCGTTCCTGAACGGCATCGAGCACGTGGCGCTGCTGCGCCAGCGGTACCCGGAGGCCGTCGTCGCGCCCGCCACTATCCGCGTGGAGTCCACCCGCCCGGCGCCCGGTCGTGTCCGCCACGACAGCCCGTTCGCGATGGTGGAGCTGACCGCCGCCCCCGGGGTGGACCGTCTCGCGCAGGCGCTGGCACACGCCGGCCTGGACGTGCGCACCCGCGACGACGAGAACGCCGTCCTGTGGGACAAGCTCGGGTTCCTCGCGCCGCTGGCCCTGCTGACCACCGTGGCCGGGCAGCCGGCAGGCGTGGTCCGCGAGCAGCGCCGGGAGGACCTGCTCGCGCTGATCGACGAAGCCGCTGCGGTGGCCCGCGCGGAGGGTGCCCCCGGCGACGCGCGGGCGGTGCTCGCCGCGTTCGACGCGCTCCCACCCACGATGCGGTCGTCCATGCAGCGCGACGCCGAGGCCAGGCGCCCGACGGAGATCGACGCCCTCGGTGGGGCGGTGCTGCGCGCGGCGGCCCGGCACGGTATCGCCGTGCCCGTCACCGCTCGGATCGTCGCCGAACTCCAGTCCCGCGGCTCCGCCGGCACGGGCTGACGCGCATGCGCTCGGGCTCGACCGGCTGGGCGCCTTCGAGGGCCACCCGTTCCCGAGCGACGCGTCGTTGACGCCCACCTGCCTCGTCTGGGCCGCCGTCTGGTGGCGATGGTCTGGGGGCTGGCGGCGGCGTCGTTCCAGCGCAAGGACCTCTAGGGTCCGTAGGTGCAGGAGCGCTGGTGCTCACGCTGAGGCGTCGGTCAGCGCGTCGGTCAGGAGCGTGACGAGCGCTTCGAGCTGGACGTCGACCGACGACGCGACCTCGGCGTCCGAGCCGTCCAGTGCGCGCGCGGCGAGCCCGGCCTTCTCGTCGAGGAGCTCGGCGATGCGCGCGTCGACGGTCTGCGCGGCGATGATCCGCCAGGCGGTCACGGGCTGGTCCTGCCCGATCCGGTGCACACGGTCGATGGCCTGGGTCTGCTCTGCGGCCGTCCACGACAGCTCGGCGAGCACGACGTCCGAGGCGACCTGGAGGTTGAGCCCGACGCCGGCTGCCGTCAGGGAGCAGACGACGACCGCGACGTCCGGGTCCTTCGTGAAGTCGTCGATGCTCTTCTGCCGGGCGCGCGCCGTCTGGCCGCCGCGGATCGAGGAGTGGCGCAGGCCCCGCTGCGCGAAGATCGCCTCGGCGGCGTCCATCACGTCGACGTGCTTGGCGAAGAACACGACTTTGCCGACGTTGCGCGCGAGCTGGGCGGCGTAGTCGGCGGCCAGGGCGGCCTTGGCCTGGCCGATGCGCCGCACCAGGCTGAACACGTTGTCCCCGCCGTCCGTCTCCGCGTCCTGCCTCTCCCGCGCGGCGACGCTGCGGACGAGGTCGTGGTCGATGCCCTTCACGACGGCACCTGGCGAGCGGGCCTCGAGCGCGCTCTGGTAGCGCTTGACGAGGCGGCGCGCGAGGAGGCGCTCGGCGTCGCGGATCGAGCGGCCCAGGGCGCCGTCGAGCTCGACCGGCAGGTCGGCGATCCGCCGCGCGGGGATGTCGGCGGCGACGTCCACCTTGCGGCGGCGGACGATGCCGAGGTCGATGACGGCCGCGCGGGCGGCCGGGTAGAAGTCCGGCTCCGCCGGAGTCAGGCCGTTGCGCTCCAGCGCGGCCATCAGCTCCGGTCCCGGCTCGGTCTCGCCGATCCATCCGAGGAACTGCCAGATCGTCAGGAAGTCCTCGACGTCGTTGATCAGCGGCGTGCCCGTCAGCGCCATGAGCAGCGGCCGCACGGTGCGTGCCCGGATGCGCTCGGAGAGCTCGAGCACGTGCTGGGAGCGCTGCGAGCCCTTGTTCTTGATGAAGTGCGCTTCGTCGACCACCATGCCGCGGAACCCGAAGGAGCCCAGCCAGCCGACGTGCCGGTCCAGCAGCTCGTAATTGACCACCACGACGTCGGAGAAGGCGTCGACGCTGCGCCCGTCGCCGTGGACCACCGTGGCGGCACGCGCGGGTGTCCACAGGCCGGCCTCGCGCGCCCAGTTGGCCTTGACGACGTTCGGGACGACGACCAGCAGCGGGTAGGCGTCCGCGGCCTCGGCGGCCAGCAGCGCCTGCGCCGTCTTGCCCAGGCCCGGCTCGTCGGCCAGCAGGAAGGTGCGGTGCCCCGCGGCGGCGGCGGCCACGACCTGCGCCTGGTGCGGCATGAGCTCGCCCCCGGCCGCGGTCCGCAGGGAGGCAGGCTCGGCGAGGCGCATGCAGGACGGGGCCCCGCCGGAGGCCTCCTCGAAGGACCGGAGCAGCGGCCCGAGCAGCTCCCAGCTCGCCAGCAGGCGCGGCCGGGGCGGCGGCGGCGCGGCGGAGAAGTCCGGCGCGAGGAAGGGATTGGCCAGCTGCCTCGAGATGACCGACTGCGGGACGACCTGGCGCTCCCCGCTGCGCGAGGGCGGGGCGGGCTGCGCCGGCGCAGGGGGCTCGGGAGCGGCTGCCTCCTCCGGTGGCTCCAGCCCCGCGGCGACCCGCATCTCGCGCACGAGCGCCCTGGTCTCGGCGAGGACCGCAGCGTCCTCGGCGAGCAGCGCGAGCAGCGCCGGGGCGCGTGCGGCGGTGCGCGCGAGGACCGTCGCGACGCCGTCGAGGCGCTTCAGCTGCTCGGCCCGGTCGCCCTGGCTCATTGCGTCCGACTGGATCCGGGTGCGCTCCTCGCGCACCAGCAGGGCGACCGCCTGGAAGGTGCTGCGGGTCGACGGTCGGACCCTGCCGCGCTGGACGTCCAGCTCGACGTCGCGCACGGCCTTCGCGAGCACCGGGACGACTCCCTGCTCACCGCCGTGCTGCCGCTGGCGCTGCCGCGGAGTGGGCGCGGCGGAGCGCGGCGAACGCCGGTCTCTCCTGGCCACGCACCTCTCCTCCACGTCCTGTCCGGGCCCGGCCCGTGCGCCTGTGGAGCCGGGTCCGCGCGGCCCGGCACCGCCGACGCCCGCGTCGTCCCCGCGTCGATCCTCGGGTACGCGCCCCTCCCAGCACGCGTCGAGCGCGCGAGGCGGCCCGGGCGGGCGGCAGCC
>JALYMN010000594.1 GCA_030773675.1 Actinomycetota bacterium | reverse complement strand
GGGCCGGCGAGGCCGAGCGCTCGGGCGCCGGCTCGCCGGGAGGGATGTCGGCGCGCAGCGCCTCGAACAGCGCCTCGGCCTTCGGAGCGTCGAGCAGCACCACCGACTCGAGCAGGCCGTCGGCGTTGCGCCGCTGCCCGTTGATCTGGGCCACCGGCACGGTGGCGAAGCTGACGCCGCCGGCGGAGAAGTTGCGGAAGCGCAGCGCCAGGGCCTGCAGGTCGCCGGTCTCGAGCTCCTCGTCGACCTTGAGCGATCTCGTGGCGATGTCGAGGAACTCGTCGACCTTGAACGGGTTGAGCAGGGTCCCGGCGCTGAGCACCTTGCGGACCATCGCCCCCATGAACTGCTGCTGCCGGGCGATGCGGTCGAGGTCGCCGTTGGGCAGGCCCTTGCGCTGCCGCACGAACGCGAGCGCCTGGTCGCCCTTGACCAGCGAGCGGCCGGCCGGCAGGTCGATGCCGGAGAACCGGTCCTTCGCCGGCTTCGACAGGCACACCTCGACGCCGCCGAGGGCGTCGACCATGCCCTTGAAGCCGTTGAAGTCGATCTGCACGTAGTGGTCGATGCGGATGCCGGTGAGCTCCTCGAGCGTGTCGATGAGCAGCGGCGGGCCGCCGATCTCCAGGCTGCGGTTCAGCTTCCCCATCCGGGCCGGGACGATCTTCGCGGTGGCCGGGTCGACGTGGCTCGGGATCCGTACGTAGGAGTCGCGCGGGAAGCTGACCATCTGCGCCTGGTCGCTGCCGCCGCCGTACAGGTGGGCGAGGATGATCGTGTCGGAGCGCTGCCCGGTGACGAACGTGTCGCCGCGGCCCTGCACCCCCTCGCCCGCCTCCAGCCCCTGCCGGCTGTCCGAGCCGACGAGCAGGATGTTCTGCGCGTTGCGCGGAGCCGCCTCCGGCCGGTCGCCGCCGCCGGTGAAGACGGGGATGCGGTCGATCTTGCCGTCGTAGTGGTTGACGAGGGCGTAGCCCACCCCGCTCACGGCGAGCACGGCCACCGACGTGACGACGGCGATCCAGGACAGGGCGCGCGCGTAGCGGCGGCCGCGGGCGCGGCCGGGCCGACCGGGGTGCGCGGGCGGGTCGGTGGACGGCGCCGCCGGCGGCATCGGCAGGCTGCCGCGGTAGGCGGCCGTGGCGCGCGGGAGGTCGGTGCGGCGGGGGCGGCGCGGGTCGAGGTGCGGTGGCAGCCGCGGGTGCTCGCCGTCCCTCGGCTCGTCAGCCACTGGCTCTCCTCGTCGACGCCCCGGTGCTCCTCCAGGCTACTGACGAGGGCCCGACGCGCGGCGTTCCACGCGCCGGACCGCAGGCCTGCGCTGGCAGACTGCGGCTGTGCGTGTCTTCGTCACCGGCGGGGCCGGGTTCATCGGCAGCCACTACGTCCGGCAGCTGCTGTCCGACGTCTATCCGGCGTACGCCGGGGCGGAGGTCACCGTCTACGACAAGCTCACCTACGCCGGCAACCTCGCCAACCTCGCCCCGGTGGCCGACTCCCCGCGGTACCGCTTCGTCCAGGGCGACCTCGTCGACGGCGCCGCGCTCGACGCCGTGCTCCCCGGGCACGACGTCGTCGTCAACTTCGCCGCCGAGACCCACGTCGACCGCTCGATCACCGGCGCGCAGGACTTCGTGGTCACCAACGTGCTCGGCGCGCAGACACTGTTCGACGCCTGCCTGCGTGCCACGACACCCTCCGGGGGAGCGCCGCGCGTGGTCCAGATTGGCACCGACGAGGTCTACGGGTCGATCCCGGAGGGCTCGTGGACCGAGGACGAGCCACTGCTGCCGAACTCGCCGTACAGCGCGGCGAAGGCGGGGGCCGAGCTGCTCGCCCGCGCCTACGCCGTCACCTACGGCATGGACATCAGCACCACGCGGTGCAGCAACAACTACGGGCCGTACCAGTTTCCGGAGAAGGTCGTCCCGCTGTTCGTCACCAACCTGCTCGAGGGCAAGAAGGTGCCCCTGTACGGGGAGGGGCTCAACGTGCGCGACTGGCTGCACGTCGACGACCACTGCCGGGGCATCCAGCTCGTCGCGGAGAAGGGCGAGAAGGGGCAGAGCTACAACATCGGCGGCGGCCGGGAGCTGTCCAACAAGGAGCTGACCGGCCACCTGCTCGCCGCGCTCGGCGCCGGCTGGGACAGCGTCCAGCACGTCGAGGACCGCAAGGGCCACGACCTGCGCTACTCCGTCGACGACAGCCGGCTGCGGTCGATGGGCTACGCGCCGCGCTACACCTTCGAGCAGGGCCTCGCCGAGACCGTGCAGTGGTACCGCGACCACGAGGACTGGTGGCGCCCGCTCAAGGAGAAGGCCGCGCTCGCGAAGCCGGCCCCGCGGTGACGCTCGCCTACCTCGTCACCGGCATGGGCGGGCAGCTGGCGAGCGACTTCGTCGACGTCTGCCGGCCGGTCGGCGAGGTGCCGTACTGCTCCGCGCTCTCCTCGTCCGAGCTCGACGTCACCGACCGGTTCGCGGTCAGGGACACCGTTGCGGAGTGGGCCCGGGTCGTGCGCGCCGACAGCCCGCAGCACCGGCTCGTCGTGCTCAACGCCGCCGCCTACACGGCGGTCGACCAGGCCGAGGACGACGAGGACGCGGCGTACGCCGTCAACGCCGCCGGCCCGGCGCTGCTCGCCACCGCCTGCGCCTCGGTCGGCGCGCAGCTGGTGCACGTCAGCACCGATTACGTGTTCCCCGGCGACCGCGCGGGGGAGCAGGCCCGGCCCTACGAGGTCGGCGACCCCACGGGGCCGCGGTCGGCGTACGGGCGCACGAAGCTCGCCGGGGAGCAGGCCGTGCGCGAGCTGCTGCCCCACGCCTCGTGGGTGGTGCGCACCGCGTGGGTCTACGGCGCGACGGGGAGCAACTTCGTCAAGACGATGGCCCGGCTCGAGCGGGAGCGCGACACGGTCAGCGTCGTCGACGACCAGCGCGGCTCGCCGACGTGGAGCCGCGACCTGGCCCGCGGGCTGTTCGCCCTGACCCGCGAGGATGCGCCTCCCGGCACCTACCACTGCACGAACCGCGGCGAGACGACGTGGTGCGGCTTCGCGCGCGCGGTCTTCGAGGAGCTCGGGGCCGACCCGGGGCGGGTCCGGCCGACGACGACCGACGCCTTCCCCCGGCCGGCGCCGCGGCCGGCGTACAGCGTGCTGTCGACGCGGGCCTGGGACGACGCCGGGCTGCCCGTGTTGCCGGACTGGCGCGAGGCGCTGGCCGAGGCGTTCCGGCTGGCCGGGCCGGCGCTGCGGGGCTGACGGCGGGCGGGCGGACTCCCCGATCGGGGGGTCCTGCGCGCGGGACCGCGGCCGATCCGGCAGGGGTGGGAGCGCCCGCTCCCGGTCCTGCCGCCCTGCGGCCGACTGCTGGAGTCCCGTCGTCGTGCGCCGTCTGCCCGCCCTGGCCGTCCTGCTGGGCCTCGCCGAGACCGTGCAGTGGTACCGCGACCAC
>JALYMN010000593.1 GCA_030773675.1 Actinomycetota bacterium | reverse complement strand
GTTCGCGCGCTTCGAGCTCTCGGAGGACGTCCCGGGCGAGGACGCCTAGCCGGGTACTCTCGACCTCGTGCGCATCGAGCGGTCCCTGCAGCCCGAGTTCCTGTCGAACACCTACCTCGTCACGGAGGGCGACAGCGCCTTCCTCGTCGACGCGGGCGGGCCCGTCGGGCCCCTGCTCGACCTCGGCGCGCCGATCACCCACGTGCTCGTGACCCACCGCCACGGCGACCACGTCGCCGAGCTCGGCGAGGTGCTCGAGCGCCACCCGGACGCCGCCGTCCTCGCCCATCCCGAGGAGGAGGTGCTCGGGCGCACGGGGACGATCGGCGACGGTGACGTCGTGCGCATCGGCGGCCTCGAGGTCCGCGCCATCCACACGCCGGGCCACACCTCGGGCATGCTCGCCTTCCACGTCGGCGACGAGCTGTTCACGGGCGACACCCTCTTCCGCGGCTCCGTCGGCGGCGTGCGCGCCCCCGGCTCGACGAGCTACGAGGACCTGCGCCGCTCGATCATGGACCACCTGCTCGCCCTCCCGCCGCACACGCGCGTGCACCCCGGGCACACGGACCCGACCACGGTCGGCGAGGAGCTCGAGCACAACGCCTTCGTGCGCGTCTGGCGCGGCCTCGACCCCGAGGGCGACGAGCCCTGCCGCGCGCTCGGCGAGCCCGCGACCCTCGTGCTCTGGGCCCCGGACTACGACGGGGGCAACAAGGCCTGGGTGCGCTGGCCCGACGGCCGGGACGACATCGTGCCCGGCTCTCGGGTGGAGCGCGGGTAGCGCCCATGGCCGAGCCCCAGGACGGCATCCCCACCTCCCGCATCGCGCGCTCGACGCGCATCGCCCGGCTGGCCGGCACGCAGGCCGCGAAGCAGATGGGCACCCGCGCGGCGGGCGTCGTGCGCTCCGACGAGGCCCAGCGCGAGGCGCTGGCCCGCCGCCAGCTCGAGACGGCCGAGCAGCTCGTGGCCGCCCTGGGAACGATGAAGGGCGTCGCCATGAAGCTCGGGCAGGTCATGTCGTTCCTCGACGTCGGCCTCGTGCCAGAGGAGTACCGGGAGGAGTTCCAGGCCAAGCTCGCCGAGCTGCGCGACGCCGCCCCGAAGGTCTCCTTCCGCGACATGCGCCGGGTGCTCGAGCAGGAGTACGGCGAGGGCCTCGACGACGTGTTCGAGACCTTCGACCCCGTGCCCATCGCCGCCGCCTCGATTGGCCAGGTCTACAAGGCGCGGCTGCACGACGGGCGCGACGTCGCGGTGAAGGTGCAGTACCCCGGGGTGGCCAACGCGGTCCGCGCCGACATGCAGAACCTCGGGCTGATCCTGCGCCTCATGAAGCGCATCGCCCCCGGCATCGACGTGAAGGCGGTCGCGGCCGAGGTCGGCGAGCGCATCGAGGAGGAGCTCGACTACGAGCTCGAGGCCCAGAACCAGCGGACGCTCGCGCGGATCTACCGCGGCCACCCGTTCATCGTCGTGCCCGAGGTGGTGACCCGCCTGTGCCGCGAGCGGGTCATCGTCAGCGAGTTCGTCCAGGGCCGCGGCTTCGAGGAGCTCAAGCAGCTGCCCCAGGAGGAGCGCGACCGCCTGGGCGAGATCATCTTCCGCTTCTACTTCGGCTGCATGTACCGCCACCATCAGTTCTCGGGCGACCCCCACCCGGGCAACGGCCTGCTGCTCGACGACGGCCGCATGGCGTTCTTTGACTTCGGGCTGTTCAAGCGCATCCCCGACGAGACCGCGGAGTTCGAGCTCGAGCTCCAGCGGCTCGGCATCGAGGGGCGCGGCGAGGAGCTCATCACCGCGCTGCATGGCGCGGGCTGGATCCACGACCCGTCGGGCTACACGCCCGAGGGCATCCTCCAGCAGTTCCGCGACTTCACCTGGTGGTACACGGACGACGTCGAGGTCGAGCTCACCCCGGAGATCGCCAGCGAGGTCGTCATCGAGATGTCCGACGTCCGCTCCTCGTACTTCGGCCAGATGCGCCATGAGACGCTGCCCGCCGACCACCTCTTCGGCCGCCGCCTCGAGACGCTGACCCTCGCGGTCCTCGGGCAGCTCCACGCCACGGGCAACTGGCACCGCGTGG
>JALYMN010000592.1 GCA_030773675.1 Actinomycetota bacterium | reverse complement strand
CGCGCGGCTCGCCCGCGGGCAGGACGTGCTCGCGCAGCTCCACGGCGAGGTCCAGCAGGTGCGGCAGGTCGTCCCGGGTCGCGGGACGCACACGCACAGAGCTCCGTGCCACAGCGGCTCTCCCCTGGGGTCAGGTGCAGCGGTGGCCGCAGGCGCTCCGGCGCCCTGGCGGGCGGTCGGAGCGCGGCCGTCCGGCGCGCGCCCCTAGGCTCGCTCCGGCGGCCAGCACTGTAGGTCCAGCCAGCGACCCCGTCGAGCGTGCGGGGATGATCGGAAAAGCGCTCCGTCCAGTTGGTAGACGCACAGCGACGGGGCGTGACAGGGGGTCCGGGAGTGCGCGGCGCGGGGACCGTGCTCAACATGGTCACCGTCCTCGTCGGCTCGGGGCTCGGCGTGGCCCTGCGCGGGCGGCTGCCGGAGCGCACGCGCGGGACGGTCACCGACGCGCTCGGCCTGGTGACGCTGGTCATCGGCGCGCTGAACGTCGCGGCGCTGTCCGACGAGGCGTTCGTTTCAGCGGTGACCTCCGGCGGCACGCTGCTCGTCGTGCTCGGCGCGCTGCTCCTCGGCGGCATCGTCGGGTCGCTGCTGCGGATCGAGGCGCGGATGGAGGCGGTCGGCGGCTGGCTGCAGCGGCGGCTGGCCGGCGAGGGCGGCGGCGCGGCCCGGGCCCGGTTCGTCGAGGGCTTCGTCGATGCGTCGCTGGTGTTCGTCGTCGGTCCGCTCACCGTGCTCGGGTCGCTGTCCGACGGCCTGGGCCGCGGCATCGAGCAGCTCGCCCTCAAGAGCACCCTGGACGGGTTCGCCTCGCTGGCCTTCGCCGCCTCGCTCGGCTGGGGTGTCGCCGCGGCGGCGATCTCGGTCGGCGTCGTGCAGGGCGCGCTCACGCTGCTCGGCGCCCTGCTCGGCGGACTGCTCCCCGCGGCGCTGGTGTCGGCCCTCACCGCCACCGGCGGGGTGCTGCTGCTCGGCGTCGGGCTGCGGCTGCTCGCGGTCAAGGCCGTCCCCGTCGGCGACCTCCTGCCCGCCCTGGTCGTCGCGCCCGCGCTGACCGCCGCGGTCGCCGCCGTCCTGTGAGCGGGCCGGCCGGGCCTCAGTCCTCGCCGAGGTAGGCCCGACGCACCGCCTCGTCGTGCAGCAGGTCCTGGCCCGGTCCCTCCAGGACGATCCGACCGGTCTCGAGCACGTAGGCGTGGTCGGCCAGCTCCAGCGCGGCCTGGGCGTTCTGCTCGACGAGCAGGATCGTCGTCCCCTGCTCCTTGAGCTCGCGGATCGTGTCGAAGATCAGCTGGATCATGATCGGCGCGAGCCCCATGGACGGTTCGTCGAGCATGAGCAGGCGCGGCCGGCTCATGAGCGCCCGGCCGATGGCGAGCATCTGCTGCTCACCGCCGGACAGGGTGCCGGCCTTCTGCGTGCGCCGCTCGAGCAGCCGGGGGAAGCGCTCGAACACGCCCTCGACGTCGCGCGCCACGCCGTCGTCACGGCGGGCGTAGGCGCCGAGCTGCAGGTTCTCCTCGACCGACATGAGCGGGAAGATCTTGCGCCCCTCGGGCGAGTGGGCGACGCCCCGCTGCACGACCTTGTGCGCCGGCTCGGTGTCGATGCGCAGGCCGTCGAACACGACCTCGCCGGCGACCGGCCGCATGAGCCCCGACAGCGTGCGCAGCGTGGTGGTCTTGCCGGCGCCGTTCGTGCCGATGAGCGTGACCACCTGCCCCTCGTCGACGACCAGGTCGATGCCGTGCAGCGCCTCGATCGCGCCGTAGGCGACGCGCAGGCCGCGCACCTCCAGCAGTCTCACGCGGCGCCCTCGTCGTCGGTGTCGCCGGCGCTGCTCGGCCGGCCCAGGTAGGCAGAGATGACCCGCTCGTCGGCCTGCACCTGCGCCGGCGTCCCTTCGGTCAGCTTCTTGCCCTGCACGAGGACGGCGACCCGGTCGCACAGCCCGAAGACAAAGCGCATGTCGTGCTCGATGAGCACGACAGCTACCCCGCGGTCCTGGATGCGGCGCACGAGGTCGATCGCGGCGCGCGTCTCGTTGGGGTTCATGCCCGCGGTCGGCTCGTCGAGCAGCAGCACCCCCGGCTCGGTCGCCAGGGCGCGGGCGATCTCCAGGCGGCGCTGGTCGCCGTACGGCAGGTTCTTGGACAGCTCGTTGCGCACCTTGGACAGGCCCACGAACTCGAGCAGCTCGTTGGCCTTCTCGGCCGACTCGCGCTCCTCGCGCCGGTAGCGCGGCCCCCGCCCGATCGCCGACAGGACCCCGCCCTTGGTGCGGGTGTGTCGGCCGACGACGACGTTCTCGAGCGCGGTCATATTGCGGAACAGGCGGATGTTCTGGAAGGTCCGGGACAGCCCGGCCTTGGTGATGAGGTCGGGACGGCCGGGCAGCGGCTGGCCGCGGTAGGTCACCCGGCCCGCGGTCGGCACCTCCATCCCGGTAAGGCAGTTGAAGAAGGTCGTCTTGCCGGCGCCGTTCGGCCCGATGAGCCCGACGATCTCGCCCTCGTCGACCTCGAGCGAGACGTCGGAGACGGCGACCAGGCCGCCGAAGCGCTTCGTGACCGCGTCGGCGTGCAGCAGCCTCGTCACGCGCGCACCCCCTCGGCGCCGTCGCCGACCGGCGTGCTGGGCGAGTCCGGCGCGGCCGACAGGGCGTCGCCGCCGCTCTCGTCGTCGTGGAACTCGCGGGCCCGCCGGCGGCTCGGCACGAGCCCCTCCGGCCGGAACCGCATGAGCAGGATGAGGGCGGCGCCGAAGAACAGCAGCCGCAGGTCCTGCAGGAAGCGCAGCTTCTCCGGCAGGAGCAGCAGCACGGTCGCGCCGAGCAGCGCCCCGGGCACGGTGCCCATGCCGCCGAGGATGACGGCGGCGAGCAGCAGCGCCGACTCGAAGAAGGTGAACGAGTCAGGGGTGACGGCGCTCGCGACGTGGGCGTTGACCGTGCCCGCCGCGCCGGCGAGCACGGCGCCCATGGCGAAGGCGAGCAGCTTGAGCCGGGTCGTGTTGATGCCCATCGCGGAGGCGGCGAGCTCGTCCTCGCGGATGGCCACCCAGGCGCGGCCGACCCGGCTCTCGCTCATCCGCAGGAACGCGGTCATGACGACGGCGACCAGCACGATCTCGAGGAAGTAGTAGTTTGCGAAGTAGGGCAGCGTGATGCCGAAGACCTCGTGCGCGGCGCCGAAGTCGAAGCCGGCGAACTGCAGGTTGGGGATGCCGCCGATGCCGTTCGGGCCGTTGGTCACGTCGGGGCCGGCCGAGCCGTCGAGGTTGAAAGCTGCGATGCGGAAGATCTCGCCGAAGCCGAGCGTGACGATGGCCAGGTAGTCACCGCGCAATCGCAATGTCGGTGCGCCGAGCAGGACGCCGAAGATCCCCGCGATCACCGCGCCGAGGACGAGCACCACGCCGAAGGGGAGGTCGAGGTCGATCGTGCTCGACGCCGCGCCGCTGAACAGTGCCGCGACGTACGCGCCGACGCCGAAGAAGGCGATGTAGCCCAGGTCCAGCAGCCCGGCCAGGCCCACCACGATGTTGAGCCCGAGCGCCGCGGCGGCGAACACCCCGATGCTCGCGGCCACGCGCAGGAAGTAGGAGTTGCCACCCTGCGTGAACGGGAAGGCGATGGCCGCGGCTCCCGCCGCGACGATGAGCGCCGGGCGGTGCCGGCGCGACATCTCGCCGAGCCGCTCCAGCACCTTCAGGCGTGACAGCGCGAGGCCCGCGCCGACGAGCAGCACGAGGAAGGCGAGGAACTGCCCCTCGTTGGTCAGCTGGTTGAGCGACAGCGCGCCCCCGAGCAGGAAGTCGGGCCCGTTGGCGACATCGGAGGTCGGGATGCGCAGGCCCTCGACGATCACGAGGAGCAGCACACCGATCGAGGCGACCACCGCCACCTGCTCGAGCCCGCCGGACAGGCGGCCGGTGCCGGGCCGGGCCGGGCCGGGCGGGAGGCCCTGCGCGGACAGCACCAGCAGGACGGCGCCGACCAGCGCCACCCAGGCCCCGGGGGCGACGTTGACCAGCCCGCCGCCGGCGTAGCCGATGAGCAGCAGCGTCAGCAGCACGACGGCGAGCGCCGTGCGCGACATCGCCCGCAGCGCCCCCGCCTGGCCGTGCACCGGGCGCCGGGCCGCCAGCACCAGCAACACCCCGGCGCCTCCCGCGAGGAGCAGGGGGTACAGCCGCGCGCCGCCGGCGAACCCGGACAGCGTCATCTTGCCGGGGAACCCGGAGTAGGTGGACCAGGCCAGCAGGCAGCCGACGGCGAGCAGGACCGCGCCGGCGAGCCCGAGCGGCACCGCGGCGCGCAGCAGTGCCGGAGGCAGCACCAGGCGCTGCCCGTCGCCTGCGGCCGGGTGGACGCGGGTGGACCCCGCAGCCGCTGCCGTCATGCCCGGGCCGCCACGCGCTCGCCGAGCAGACCGGTCGGCCGGAACACCAGCACGACGATGAGCACCACGAACGCCCAGGCGTCCTTCCACGCGCCCCCGCCGAACTGGCCGGGCACGTACTGGGTGGCCATGACTTCGACGGTTCCGAGCAGGAACCCGCCGAGGACGGCTCCGGAGATGTTGCCGATGCCGCCGAGCACCGCCGCGGTGAACGCCTTGACGCCGGTCAGGAAGCCCATCCGGAAATCCACCTGGCCGAAGCGCAGGCCGCTCATCAGTCCCGCCAGCGCGGCGAGGGCCGCTCCGAGCACGAACGCGGTGACGATGATGCGGTCGGTGTCGATGCCCATGAGCCGGGCCGTGTCCGGGTCCTGCGCGGTGGCCTGCATCGCCCGTCCGGTCCGGCTGCGCCGGACGAACGTCGACAGGGCGATCATTCCGACGACGGCCACCGTGACGGTGAGCAGCGCCGGACGGGAGATGCTCACGTCGCCGAACAGCGGCACGGGCGGCCCGCTGATGAGCTGGGGGAACGGCAGCGGCGCCTTGGCGTCGGGGTAGAAGTTGCGCACCACCTCCTGCAGCGCGATGGACACGCCCAGCGCGGTGATGAGCGGGGCCAGCCGGGGGGCGTTGCGCAGCGGGCGGTAGGCGAAGCGCTCCATGAGCACCCCCGCAGTGATGCTGGCCAGCATCCCCCCGAGCAGCATGAGCGGCAGGGCCACCATGCCCGGAACGTCGTTGGGCAGCACCGTGAAGGTGAACAGGGCGCCGAAGCCCCCGAGCATGTAGATCTCGCCGTGGGCGAAGTTGATGAGCTGCACGATGCCGTACACCATCGTGTAGCCGAGGGCGATCAGGCCGTACGTCGCCCCGAGCACCAGCCCGTTCACCAGCTGCTGGACGAACTGGTCCACGCCGCCGGTCTCCTTCCGGTCGTGCCACGGGGGACGGCGACCGTCGGTCGTCGTCCCCCGTGGAGAGGTCTGGGTCTGGGAGCTACTCGAACTTGTCGGTCGTGGCAGCGACGAACTTGCCGCCCTCGACCCGGTAGACCGTCAGGACCTTGCTCTTGGTGTCACCGAACTCGTCGAAGCTGATCTGGCCGGTGACGCCCTCGAAGTCGGCGTTCTGGACGCCCTCGACGACGGCGGTCCGCAGGTCGGCGCCGCTCTTGCCGTCCTCGACGCCCTGCTTGACGGCGTTGATGATCGCGTTGGCCGCGTCGTAGGCGTAGCCGCCGTACGGGTCCTTGTCCTCCTTGTAGCCCGCCGCCTGGTAGTCGGCGACGAACTGCTTCGCGGACTCGAGCGTGTCGGTCGGCGCGCCCAGGCTGGTGGCGAGGTCGCCGTTGGCGGCCGCACCCGCCCCCTCGAGGTAGGCGCTGGAGTAGAGCCCGTCGCCGCCCATGACCGGGATGTTGAGCCCGGCAGCCTTCATCTGCTTGGTCAGCAGCGACGCCTCGGGGTACTCGCCGCCGTAGTACAGGAAGTCAGGCTTGAGCGCGCGCAGCTTGGTCACCGTGCCGCTGAAGTCCTTGTCGCCCGGGTTGACGGTCTGCGTCGGCAGAACGGTGGCGCCGAGCTTCTTCGCCTCGCCCGCGAACGCCTCCGCGAGGCCCTGCCCGTACGCCTTCTTGTCGTGCACCACCGCGATGCTCTTCTTCTTGAGGTCGTTGACGGCGTAGCGCGCGCCGAACGGCCCCTGCACGTCGTCGGTCGCGACGACGCGGAAGTAGGTCTTGTACGGGCGCTGCTGCTGCCCGCCCTTGACGAGCGCCTGCCGGCCGGTCAGGTCGACGCCGGTGTTCGAGGGCGAGATCACCACGACACCCGCCTGGGACATGACGGGGGCGACCGTGAGGCCGACGCTCGAGTTCAGCGGGCCGACGACGCCGACGACGGACTGGTCGGACGTCAGCTTGGTCGCGACCTGGGCGCCGACGTCGGGCTTGGCGGTGTCGTCCTCCGCCTGCATCCTGAAGGTGTAGCCCTCGACGGTCTTCTTCTCGTTGGCCTGCTTGACGGCGAGGTCGACGCCGTTCTTGATGCCGTTGCCGACCTCGGACAGGTCACCGGACAGCGGCGCGATGACGCCGATCGTCACGGTCTGGCCGGCGCCGCCGCCCTCGCCGCCGCCGGTGGTCTCCTCGCGCTCGGAGCCGCAGGCGGTGAGAGTGAGGGCCCCGAGCGCCACGGGCACGGCGAGACGGAGCAGTCGTCGGTTGAGCACACGCACTCCTGAGATCAGGCTGGCGCCGGCGGGGGTGGTGCCGGCACGCCGCGGCAGGTGCCGTCGCGGCGTGCGGGACCGTACTCACACGGGCGCGCGCCCCGCCAGCGACCTCGCCGTTCGTGACCAGAGCGTGTCCTGCCCCAGTGCCCACCGGGACCGGAGCGCAACCGTCATCCGTCCTGCTGCCGCGACGGCAGGAGCGTCCCGTCGAGCACGTCCAGGGCGACCGCGCGCACCGAGCGGCGGCTGTCCATGGAGGCGCGCTGCACGAAGCGGAAGGCCTCCGCCTCGGAGAGCCCGTGCTCGTTCTGCAGGCGGGCCTTGGCCCGGTCGACGAGCGTGCGCGCCTCGAGCCGGCCGGCGAGGTCCGCGACCTCGCGCTCGAGCGCCACGGTCTCGGCGAACCGCGCCATCGCCATCTCGACCGCCGGGAGCAGGTCCTTCTTCTGGAACGGCTTGACCAGGTAGGCCATCACCCCCGCCTCGCGCGCCCGCTCGACCAGGTCGCGCTGGCTGAAGGCGGTCAGCAGGACCACGGGCGCGATGCGGGCGAGGACGATCTGCTCCGCCGCGGAGATGCCGTCGAGCACCGGCATCCGGACGTCGAGGATGACGAGGTCGGGGCGCAGCTCGCCGGCCAGACGCACCGCGGTCTCGCCGTCACCGGCCTCGCCGCAGACGTCGAAGCCCTCCTCCTCGAGCATCTCGCGGAGGTCGAGCCGGATGAGCGCCTCGTCCTCGGCGAGCAGCACCCGCGGGCCCGGACGGCGGGGCGGCCCCGGCACGGGGGCGGGACCGGCTGCCGGCACGGGCACCTCCGGGGCGGTCGGACCGGGCGGACGGGCAGGCGGGTGGACGGGGAGGCGGACGGGGAGGTGGACGGGGAGGCGGCCACGCGTGAACTCGGGCCTCGCGTCGCGCCCGAGCACGCTACCGGCCGGTTCCGCCCCGCTAGCCTGAGCCGCGGCCCCCGTCGCGCAACCGGCAGACGCACGGTGCTCAAACCACCGACAGTGTGGGTTCGAATCCCACCGGGGGCACGTCTGTGATGTCTCGGCGGCGCTGTGGTCCAACGGACTAGCCCGGACAGGCCACGCCGCCGGCCGCTGTGTCCAGAATCGGCCCTCGTGCCCGGTCGTTGCTGCCGGGTGCCGCCACCTGTTCACCCGAACGAGTTAGCCAGCACCCCCCTCCCGGCGGTCGATCCCTCTCGTGACACGACGAGAGGAGACACCGATGCTGCACACCCTTCGACGGCTG
>JALYMN010000591.1 GCA_030773675.1 Actinomycetota bacterium | reverse complement strand
CCGCGCCGGCTGGTCCGCCGGCTGGCGCGTCACTGAGCCGGGCGCCGGCGTGTGCCGGTCGCCGCCGAGGACGCGAACTCCTCGCCGCCGTAGCGGGCAAGCAGGTCGTGCTGCGCAGCTCGGACTGCAGAGCGTGGACGGCGTCGCGCAGCAGGACGTCGCCCGGCGGCGTGACCAAGGGTCGTTGTAGGCCGTGAAGTGGTCGACGTGGAGCAGGGCGACGCACAGCGCTGCCCGGTGCGGGCGGCGACCACGAGCGCGTCGGGGATCTGCTCCTCCCAGGCCCGCCGGTTCGCGGCGCCGGTGACGGTCGGTGCGGGCGATGGCCAGCCGGGCCGCCAGGGCCTGCACCTGGTGCACCAGGCCGGACATGCGCAGGACGACGGGAAGGAGCAGCAGCGCTGAGGCGCCGGCGATGGCCAGACCGTGGATCTACGTGCCGCTGACCTCCTGAGCCGCGAAGGTCGCTGACCCTCGGGGGCTGTCGACGGGCAGCCGGAGGGCGGGCAGTCGTTGCAGGTGATGGTTCATCCATCCGGGTGCTGGGAGTCGGTCGGCGCCGTGCCGACGTGGTGACATGCAGAGCGAGAAATTGACGGCAGAGCGTCCTACGCCCCGGATCGCCCGCGTGGCCTTGGGGGCGCTGGTGCTGTTGACGGTGGTGTACGTCGTGAGCCTGGTGCCGGGCGTGCGGACGCCGGGCAGCGTGCTGCCGTGGCTGGACGTGTGGGTGCGCAACGGGTTGTGGTTCGTCGCGGTCATCCCGGTCGCGCTGCGCGCGGTGTTGGTCCGCGAGGAGCGGGCCGCGTGGGCAGCGCTGGCCGGCGCGCTGGCCTTTTTCGCTGCGGGCATGCTGTGGTACTTCGGGGTCCTTGTGCACAAACCGGTGATCCCGTACCCGTCGGCGGCCGACGCGATGTGGCTCTGCTTCTACCCGCTGACGTACGCCGCGGTCGTGCTGCTGCTGCGCGCTCGCATGCGTCAGTTCTACGCCAGCCTGTGGCTGGACGGAGTGCTGAGCGGGTTGACCGTGGCAGCCGTGGCCGCAGCGCTGCTGCTCGGCGACCTGATGCACGTGGCCGACGGGTCGCTGCTGCTGGTCGCGACGAGCCTGGCCTACCCGATCGGGGACCTGCTGCTGCTCACCCTGGTGATCGTGGTGTTCGGGCTGTGCGGGTGGCGGCCGGGCCGGACGTTCTGGCTGCTGGGCGTCGGACTGGTCGTGCAGGCCGTCAGCGACGCGGTGTACCTGCAGCAGGTCACCGCCGGCAACTACGTTCCCGGCGGCCCGCTCGACGCGGGCTGGGCGATCGCGGTGCTGCTGCTGGCGCTGTCGGCCTGGCAGCGCCAGCCTTGCCGGGAGGCCCGCTCCGACGGTCTGGCCGTGCTGCTCCCGCCGGCAGTGTTCGCGCTGCTGTCCGTGCTGGTGCTGCTGTACGGCTCGTTCCGGGCGGTGCCGGTCGTGGCGACGTTGCTGGCGCTGGCCGCGCTGCTGGTCGCCGGCGTGCGCACCGCGCTGACCTTCCGCGACGTGCGCAGCCTGGCCGAGTCCCGCCACCAGGCCCGCACCGACGATCTGACCGGCCTGGCCAACCGGCGGCTGTTCGGCGAGCAGCTCGACGCCGCGCTGGCCGGTGCCGAGCGCGGTCCCGAGCCACTGTCCGTGCTGCTGATCGACCTGGACCGGTTCAAGGAGGTCAACGACTCGCTCGGCCACGCCGCCGGCGACCGGCTGCTGGTGGAGGTCGGTCGGCGGTTCAGCGACCGGCTCCGTGTCTCCGACGCGCTGGCCCGGCTCGGTGGCGACGAGTTCGCGGTGCTGCTGCCCGGCACGGATCTGGCCCGGGCCGAGGTGGTGGCGCACAGTCTGGTCGACGCGCTGTCCGAGCCGTTCCTGATCGCCGGGATCACCCTGCACGTCGACGCCAGCGTCGGCGTCGCCGCCTTCCCCGAGCACGCGGTCACGGCGGAGGAGCTGCTGCGCCGCGCCGACGTGGCGATGTACTCGGCCAAGCGGCAGCGCGCCGGCGTGCAGCGCTACCAACCGCAGGCCGACGAGCACAGCCGCGAGCGGCTCGAGCTGGTCGAGACACTGCGCGACGGGCTGGAGACCGGGCAGATCGTCGTGCACTACCAGCCCAAGATCGAGGTCGCCACGGGCCGCACCGTGGGCGTGGAAGCGCTGGTGCGCTGGCAGCACCCGCAACGCGGTCTGCTCTACCCCGACGCGTTCATCCCGCTGGCCGAGCACTCCGGCCTCATGCGCCGGCTCACCGAGGTCGTGCTGAGCGTCAGCCTGGACCAGTGCGCCCAGTGGCGGGAGCAGGGGCTGGAGCTGACGGTGGCGGTGAACCTGTCCGCCAGCAGCCTGCTCGACGCGGCCCTGCCCACCTACATCGCCGGCCTGCTGGCCGACCGTGACCTGCCGGCCGCAGCGCTGGAGGTCGAGATCACCGAGAGCGTGCTCATGGCCGACCGGGTCCGCTCGATCGAGGTGCTGCTCGCGCTGCGCGAGCTCGGCGTGCGGATCGCCGTCGATGACTACGGCACCGGCTACTCCTCGCTGGCCTACCTGCGCGAGCTCCCGGTGCACGAGCTCAAGCTCGACAAGTCGTTCGTCATGCACCTGGACGAGGACCCACTCGCCGCCGCCATCGTCCGCTCCACCGTCGGGCTGTCCCACAGCCTGGGCCTGGGCATGGTCGCCGAAGGCGTCGAGACCGCCGGCGCCCTCACCGAACTGCAGATCTACGGCTGCGACCTCGCGCAGGGCTACCACATCGGCCGTCCCCAACCCGCCGACCAGCTCACCAGCCAGCTCCAAGCCACCCAGCTCCAAGCCACCCAGCTCCGGACCAGGACAGCCCCCAGTCACACGACCCCGAGCGCCACCACCCGGTAACAGGCCGACCTGAAGCGGGTCTTCCCACCGCTCTCGCGACTGCAGGAGGGCTGTCGGGGGGCCGTGGTCACCTGATGCCACCCGGCGTCGCGACCCGTCCACCCCGAGTCGAGCACGACCGCAGGGCACCCAGCAGGGACGACGAGTGAGGCGGTCGAAGGCGCAGCGGCGCTCAGCCCTCCCGCAGCCGCGCGGCGACCCGGGCCAGGTCGTCGGCCAGCGCGACGACCTCGGCGGTCAGCCGGTCACGGGCCACGCGCGTCTGCGTGAGCTGCTGGTCGGCGTCGCGCCGCAGCTCCTCGATCTCCCGCCGGGCCTGCGCCAGCTGGTCGCCTGCCTGGGCGCGGGCCTGGGCGAGCATCCCCGCGACCTGCAGCTCGGCGTCGCGGCGGGCGTGCTCCAGCTCCCGGCGGGTCAGCTCGCGCCGCTGCTCGGCGTCCTGCTC
>JALYMN010000590.1 GCA_030773675.1 Actinomycetota bacterium | reverse complement strand
GGCCCGCCGCCTGCCCGGCCGGCACGGCGGCGTAGGTGACGCCGGTCCCGGCGGACGCGCTGACAGCCGCGGTGGGCGGCAGTGCGGCCAGCGCGTCGGTGAGCCCGGTGGGTATGTGGGCCAGGCGCAGGACGACGTCGTCCGGACCCCCTGGCCGCTGCCCGAAGCCCTCCGGGGGCTCCTCGGCCTCGCTGCCGCCTTCGAGCAGGGCGACCGCGGCGTCGGCCTGCGCGCTGACCGACTCCGCGATCGACTCGAACACGACGACGAGCCGGGCCGCGCCGCCGGCGGTGCCCAGCAGCTCCACCGCGGACGGCGTGAGCGTCGAGCGGGCCAGCCGGATCGCGAGCGGCCCGGCCGCGGCGGCGTCGGGCAGGTCGAGCACGACCACCCGGCGGGCCGGCGGCGCCGGGTGCAGCCGCCAGGTGGTCGACACGACGACGCCGAGAGTCCCGTGGGCGCCGGTGTAGAGCTTGCCGAGGTCGTAGCCCGCGACGTTCTTGACCACCTTGCCGCCGGCGTGCGCGACCGTGCCGTCGGCCAGCACCACGGTGATGCCGATGAGCAGGTCGCGGGCCGTGCCGTAGGCAAGCCGCCGCGGCCCGGAGGCGTTGGCGCTGACCACGCCGCCGAGGGTGGCGCCCTCCTCGGGCGGGTCGAGGCCGAGCAGCTGCCCGGCCTCGGCCAGCTGCGCCTGCAGGTCGGTCAGCCGGACGCCGGCCTCCGCGACGACCACGAGGTCGCCGGCGACGTGCTCGACGACTCGGTCCAGCCCGGTCGTGTCGAGCAGCAGGTCGCAGGAGGAGGGCGGCGCGGCCCAGGAGAGCTTGCTCCGTCCGCCCGCCGCCACGACGCTGCGCCCGTCCGCGGCCGCCGCCCGCAGGACGTCGGCGACCTCCTCGACGCTCGTCGGGGTGACCACCTCCCGCGGCACGACGCCGGCGACGCCGTCCGCCGGCTGACCGGGGCGCCGCCCGGCGGTGACTCCGGCAGGCGCGGTCACTCAGAACACCTCGCCGAGGCCGGCGGCCTGCACCGCGTGCTCGCCCTTGCGCGGACCGGGCCGCTCGCCGCACAGCCGCGGCGTCGGGAAGACCTTGCCCGGGTTGGCGATCCCGTCCGGGTCGAAGGCGCAGCGCACCAGCTGCATCGTGTCGAGGTCCTCGGGCGTGAACTGCCGGGCCATCTTCTTGGCCTTCTCCTGGCCCACGCCGTGCTCCCCGGTGATGGACCCGCCGGAGTCGATGCACAGGTCGAGGATCGCGCCGGCGAGCTCCTCGGCGTCGTGGGCCTGGCCCTCGACCGCGTCGTCGAACAGCACCAGCGGGTGCAGGTTGCCGTCGCCGGCGTGGAACACGTTGGCGACGCGCAGGCCGACCTCGTCGGCCATCCTCCCGATGTCGCTGAGCACCTCGGGCAGCTTCGTGCGCGGGATGACGCCGTCCTGCACGAAGTACGACGGGCTGATCCGCCCGACCGCGGCGAACGCCGACTTGCGGCCCTTCCACATGAGCGCCCGCTCGGCCGCGTCGGCGGCGATCCGGGTCTCGAACGCGCGGTGCCGCTGGGCGATCTCCTCCACCTGGGCGAACTGCGCCTCGACCTCGGCCTGCGGCCCGTCGAGCTCGATCACCAGCACCGCGACCGCGCCCGCGGGGTAGCCACAGGCCACCGCCTTCTCCGCCGCCTCGATCGCGAGCGCGTCCATCATCTCGATCGCGGCCGGCACGATGCCCGCGCCGATGATGTCGCTGACGGTCGCGGCGGCGTCCTCGACGCTGTTGTAGCCGACGAGCATGGTCTGCACCGACTCCGGGACGCGGATCAGCCGCAGCGTGAGCTCGGTCGCCACGCCGAGCGTGCCCTCGCTGCCGATGAAGGTGCCGAGCAGGTCGTAGCCGGGGTGCTCGGGGGCCGGGCCCCCGAGGTGCACGACCTCGCCGTCCGGCAGCACCACCTCGGCGCCCAGCACGTGGTTGACCGTGAAGCCGTACTTGAGGCAGTGCGCGCCGCCGGCGTTCTCGGCCACGTTGCCGCCGATCGAGCAGACGAGCTGCGACGACGGGTCGGGGGCGTAGAGCAGGCCGTGCGGCGTTGCGTCGCGGGTCACCCACAGGTTGATGACGCCGGGCTCGACGGTGACGCGGGCGTTGTCGGCGTCCACCGGTCCCATGCCGCGCAGCCGCGACAGCACGAGCAGGACGCCGTCGGCGCGGGGGAGCGCGCCGCCGGACAGCCCGGTGCCGGAGCCGCGCGCCACGAACGGCACGCCGGCCTCGGAGCACAGCCGCACCGTGTCGACGACGTGCTGCCGGTTCTCGGCCAGCACGACGACGGCGGGGGTCACCTTGAAGTTGGCCAGCCCGTCGCACTCGTAGGTGCGCAGCTGGACCCGGTCGGTGAGCACCCGCTCGGCCCCGACCGCGCTCCTCAACTGCTCCGCGAGGCGCGCGGTGCGCTCGGAGACCTCGGGGTCGGCGGTCGGCTCTGCCACAGCGGTCAGGGTGTCGGTCATGGCGTCACGCGATCTTCTCGTAGGCCGGCAGGGTGAGGAACTCGGTGAAGTCGTCCGCCAGGGCGACCTGCTCGAACAGCTGGCGCGCCTCGTCGTACCGGCCCGCGGCGAAGCGCTCCTCGCCCACCGACTCGCGGATCTTGGCGAGCTCCTCGTCCTCGACCTGCCGGACGTACTCGGGGGTGATCGGGGTGCCCTCGGCGGTGGAGACGCCGTTGTGCACCCACTGCCAGATCTGCGAGCGGCTGATCTCGGCGGTGGCGGCGTCCTCCATGAGGTTGTTGATGGCGACGGCGCCGCCGCCGCGCAGCCATGACTCGAGGTACTGGATGCCGACGCTGACGTTGTTGCGCACGCCGGCCTCGGTGACCTCGCCGGGCGTGGCCTTCGCGTCGAGCAGCTGCGCCGCCGTCACCTGCACCTCGTCGCGGGTGCGCTCGAGCTGGTTGGGGCGATCGCCGAGCCTGGCGTCGAAGACCTCGAGCGCCACCGGCACGAGGTCGGGGTGGGCGACCC
>JALYMN010000589.1 GCA_030773675.1 Actinomycetota bacterium | reverse complement strand
GCGCACGCGACGAGCTGCCGGCCGTGCCGCACCGCCGCGCGGGTGGCCCGGGTCGGCTGAGCGGTCCGCGCGCCTACTCTCCCGGGCGTGCAGATGCTCACGGTGCCCGAGGTCGCCGAGCGGATGGGGGTGGACGTCGTCCACGTCCGCACGCTGCTCAAGGAGGGCCGCCTGCTCGGCGTCCGCGACGAGCAGGGGCGGTTGGTGGTCCCGGAGCGGCAGCTCGACGGGCCGGTGCAGGTCAAGCACCTGGTGCCGGTGCTGACCCTGCTGTCGGACGCCGGGTTCACGCCGGAGGAGGCGCTCGTGTGGCTGACGACGGAGGACGAGACGCTGCCCGGCAGCCCGCTCGACGCGCTGCACGAGAACCGCGCGACCGAGGTGAAGCGGCGGGCGCAGGCGCTCGGCTGAGCGCCGGGGGACTAGGGCAGCAGGGGCGCGCTGAACGCGGCCATGCCCGACTGCTGCTCCTCGCCGGGCTGCTCGGTGAGGTACGCCGCGATCTCGGCGATGCCATAGCCCAGCACGAGCAGCACCATGATCCCGATGAGCACGAGCGTGATGATCATCGGCGTGCGGTTGCCGCTCACCGGCCCCATGTTGGGCGCCTTGTGCGCGTCCGGCGCGGTGCCGGACATCGTTCCCGCCGTCGGCGGGGTGTCTCCGGGTGCGACGCCGCCGCCGGGCTCGAGTCCTGGGGTGGTGTCGGGAACGGCGTCGTCGTTGCTGTCCGGGTTGTGCTGCGGAGGTTGCGCCACGTCCGGAGGGTCACCGCTCACGACTGTCGTGAAACCGTAGTACGCCGGCGCGCCGCCCGCGCGCGCAGGAGCCCGGGCAGCGCCACCCGTGCGCGACGGGCCGGCCCGACCCGGACCCGGCGGTCGAGCACCCGGTAGTCGGCCGCCTCCACCTCGTCGAGGATGCCGCCGTACAGCGCGAGCGCGGTCTCGATGCACGGCCGGCTGGTGGGGTGCAGCAGCCGCACGCCCTGCGCGGCGGCGCGGTAGGTCTCGCGGGTGCGCGCAACCTGGAAGGCCAGCGCCCGCCGTACGGGGCCGTCGACCACGCCGCGCTCGAGGTGCTCCCGGGTGACGCCGAAGGCGCGCAGCTCCTCCAGCGGCAGGTAGACCCGGCCGCGGCGCAGGTCCTCGCCGACGTCGCGGACGAAGTTGCTCATCTGGAACGCCACGCCGAGGTCGGCGGCGTACGGGTCGGCCACCTCGCGGGGCACCAGCGGCTCGAGCACCGGCACCATCTCCAGGCCGATGACCGCGGCCGAGCCGTGGACGTAGCCCAGGAGGTCGTCGTACGTCTCGTACTCGGTCACCGTGAGGTCCATCCGCATCGAGCGCAGGAACGCCTCGACATGGGCGAGCGGGATGTCCCAGCGGCGGACCGTGTCGACGACCGCCCGGCTGATCGGGTGCTCACTGCCGCCCGCGGCGACGTCGCGGAGGAACTGCTCGCCCCAGCCGACCAGCCAGTCCGCCTTCTCGGCGTCGCTGAGCGTCGAGCCGAGGTCGTCGACGATCTCGTCGGCGTAGCGGGCGAAGCCGTACAGGGCGTGCACGTACGGGCGCTTCCAGGCCGGCAGCAGCAGCGTGGCCAGGTAGTACGTCTGCCCGTGCGCGGCGTTCAGCCGGCGGCAGGCCTCGTACGACGCGCGCAGCGCCGGCTCGCGGATGCCGGCCGCGTCCAGCTCGCGTGCGCCCATGCGCGCAGTTCTAGCAGCGGGTCCCGGACGACGCCGTCCGAGCCCGGACGCGTCGCGGCCCGGCCGCCTCGAGGGGCAGGCCGGACCGGGAGCGCGCGGGGACTAGCCGAAGAAGCTGCCGTCCGTGGTCACGTCGCCGGACAGCGGCAGGCCGTAGCCGTCGCTCGCGACCACGTCCTTGCGCGCCGGCAGGGCGACCTCGTACACGTCGATGCCGCGCACGGCGTCCGCGGTGTAGACGACGTTGGTCTTCTTCGACTGCGCCTGCCCGTTCTTGTTGTACGACGGCACCCAGTAGGCGTCCCACACCTCGGTCGCGCCGAGCGTGGCGTAGCCGAACTGCGTGATGTTCGCAGGGTCGGCCACGTCGAGGATGCGCAGCCCGGCGCCGTAGAAGCCCTGCGCCACGAAGCCGGCCTGGTGCACGTCGAACCAGTGGGCGGAGCAGAACGCCGCCGCGGGGGTGGTGAGGCCGCCGCCGAAGTCGGAGATCGTCTTGTGGTCGAGCGGGACGACGGCGTCCGGAGTGCCGTCGAGCCGCTTGATCCACCAGGTCTGGGTGCTGCCGGCCCGGTCGCAGGCGATCTCGTCGCCCTCGTTCGCGTAGTCCTCCTCGGTGACGACGAGCAGGTTGCCGTTCTCGATCGACGGCGGGGCGTCGGGGCGGAAGGCGGTCGCGTTCGGGTGCATCGAGTTGTGCAGGATGAAGTCGTTGAGCGGGGTCTCCTTGCCCGCGGCGCCCGTGGTGGTGACCAGCGTCGGATTCACCGGGTCCGTGACGTCGAAGGCCGCCGCGCCGCCCGAGCCGGTGTGCCAGCCGATCCGGCGCGTGCCGCTGGTGACGAAGTCCCAGTAGTGCCCGGCGCCACGGGTGAACACCGGGTTGGGCCCGGCGGCCGGCGAGGGGGCCTTGGCGACGACCTCGCGGGGGGCGTCGAGGTCGGACAGGTCGAGGACGGAGTAGCCCCCGCGGTTGCCGGCGGTGTAGGCGTAGCGGCAGTCCTTCTGCGTCACGCACTGCACTGTGTGGGTGCTGGTGGTGGCCTTGACCCGGCCGCGGGGCCGCGGGTCGTCCGGGTCGGTCACGTCGACGACGAGCACCTCGGGACCGTCGTCCGCGTTGACGTGCGTCGGGTCGCTCGGCGAGGCCTGGTAGAGGTCGATGCCGGCGAGGACGAACCGGGTCGTCACCCCGCCGACCGTGCGCTCGCCGTACGTCATCGCCTCGTTCTCGAACAGGGCATTGACGAGCGTGCCGCGCAGCTTCGGCGCGCGCGGGTCGGCGAGGTCGAGCACCGAGATCGTGTCGAGGCTCGAGACGTAGGCGAACGGCGCGGACGGCGAGAACTCCATCGAGATCGCGGTCGTCTCGGGGATGTTGGCGATGAGGTCGACGTTCGCGCTCGTCGCGACCGGGACGTCGGTGGTCGTGGTCGTGGTCGTGTGGACCGTGCCGTCGTGGGCGGCGGACGCCGACGGCGCGACCGCGACCGAGGTCGCGAGGGTGAGGCCGAGGGCGAGCGGTGCGGCGGCGAGAGCCGGGAGGCGCATGGGGGTGTCCCTGGGAGCCGGAGCGGGCGGGGGTCTGTCAGGAGGGTTCGCCGTCCGCCGCCGGGTTCCTGCCGGCCCCGCGCTACGTGCGCGGTCGCTCCAGCACCGGCGAGGGCGCGGCGAGGCGCAGCGCACGCGAGCGGTAGCCGCGGTCGCGGCCGAGGATCCGCTCCGCCGCGAGCCGCCCGGACACGAGCACCATCGGCACGCCGACCCCGGGCTGCGTGCCGGAGCCGGCGAACACCACGCCCTCGACGGTCGGGGCGAGGTTCGACGGCCGGAACGGGCCGGTCTGGAGGAAGGTGTGGGCGGCGGCGAAGGGCGCCCCGGCGGCCATCCCGCGGCGCTGCCAGTCGGCCGGGGTGGTGACGTCCTCGACCTCGATGCCGTCGCCGAAGCCGACGTAGCCGAGCGCCTCGAGCCGGGCGACGCACTCGTCGCGGTAGCGCGGGCCGACCACCGACCAGTCGATGCCGCTCGTCTGGTCCGGGGTCGGGAACAGGACGTAGTAGACCTGCCGCCCGTCCGGGGCCAGCAACGGGTCGCTCGCCGTCGGGTTGGTGACGAGCACCGAGGGGTCGCTCATGAGCTGCTTGCGGTCGATGAGCTCGGCGAACGTCTCCCGCCAGGCCCGGCCGAAGTGGATGTTGTGGTGCGCCGTCTTGCGGTACGTCGCCGTCGAGCCGGCCAGCAGCAGGAAGCAGCTGGGGGACCAGCGCAGCCGTTCGACCCGCCGCGGGGTCGCGCCGGGCGGCAGCAGCTCGCGGTAGGCGACGGGCAGGTCCGGGTTGAGCACGACGACGTCGGCGTCGTACCGCTCGCCGTCGGTCGTCTCGACGCCGACCGCCCGGCCGTGCTCGACGAGCACCCGGCGGACGGTGCGGCCGTAGCGCAGCTGCACGCCGTGCTTCTCGGCCGCGCCGGCGAGCGCCCGCGGCACCGCGTGCAGGCCGCCGCGCGGGAAGAACACCCCGGCGACCGAGTCCATGTAGGCGATCACCGCGTAGATCGCCAGCGCGTCGTACGGCGAGAGGCCGGCGTACATCGACTGGAAGCTCATCACCCGCTGCGTGCGGGGGTCCTCCAAGTACTGCCCGACCTTGGGAGCGAGCCGGCGCAGCCCGCCCGCCGCGACCAGCCGGGCCAGGTCGGGCGTGACCAGGTCGAGCGGCGAATCGATGTTCCGGTCGATGAAACTCTTCATCTCGTACCGGTAGAGCCGGCTCACGAAGTCGACGTAGCGCAGGTAGCCCTGGGCCTCGCGTGGCCCGCAGACCCGCTCGACCTCGGCGGCCATCTCGCCCGGGTCGGCCTTGACGTCGAGCCGCGAGCCGTCCGGGTAGAACGCGCGGTAGAGCGGGTCGACCGGCTGCAGGTCGAGCCAGTCCTCGAGCCGCTCGCCGACGCAGTCGAGCGCGTCGGCGATGAGGTCCGGCATGGTCAGCACGGTCGGGCCGGTGTCGAAGCGGTAGGTGCCGGCGCCGTCGGGCGCGGCCACCTCCAGCAGGCCGGCGCGCCCGCCGGGGACGTCCTCGCGCTCGAGCACGGTCACCTCGCGACCGGCGCCGACCAGGCGCAGCGCGGCCGACAGACCGGCGAGGCCGGCCCCGACGACGACGATCCGGTCGGTCCTGCCGGGGACGGTCCTCACCCGCCGAGCGTAGGTG
>JALYMN010000588.1 GCA_030773675.1 Actinomycetota bacterium | reverse complement strand
CCGTGGTGCTCGCCGCGGACGACACCGGCGTGGTCGCCGAGAGCGCCGCCGGCCCGCGCGCCACCGCCGGCGACGAGCCGGTCACGCCCGACGACGTGTTCCGGATCGCGTCGATGACCAAGCCGGCCACCACCGCCGCGGCGCTGCGGCTGTGGGAGCGCGGCGAGCTGGACCTCGCGGCGCCGGTGTCGGCGTACCTGCCGGCGTACGGCGAGCTGCCGGTGCTCGAGGCCTTCGACGGCGACGAGCCGCGGCTGCGCCCCTCGGCGGCGCCGGGCACCGTGCACCAGCTGCTCACCCACACCTCGGGGCACGGCTACATGTTCTGGGACGCCGACGTGCTCCGGTGGCAGCGCGTCACCGGCACGCCGGACATCACGACCGGGCGGCTCGCCGCGTTCTCGACCCCGCTGGTCGCCGACCCCGGCACGCGCTTCGAGTACGGCATCAGCACCGACTGGCTCGGCCGGGTCGTCGAGGCCGTCGGCGGGGCACCGCTCGACGTCTGCCTGGCCCGCGAGGTGCTCGAGCCGCTCGGCATGGCCGACACGGGCTTCGCCCCGACCGCGGCGCAACGCGCCCGGCTGGTGCCGCTGCACCGCCGGCGCGGCGACGCCCCCTGGACGGCGACGGAGATCGACTGGCCGCAGGAGCCGGAGTTCTGGTCCGGCGGGCACGGCCTCTACTCCACGCCCCGCGACTACCTCGTCTTCCAGCGCATGCTGCTCGGCGGCGGGGCGCTCGGGGACGTCCGGCTGCTTCGGGCCGACACCGTCGCGGCCGCCTTCGCCGACCAGCTCGGCGGGCTGTCCGTGCCGCCGCTGGTCCGCACCGCGCACCCGCCCTCGAGCTGCGACTGGGCGCCCGGGCCCGGCCACACCTGGGGCCACGGCCTGCTGGTGAACACGGTCGACCAGCCCGGGCGCCGGGCCGCGGGCAGCGGCGGCTGGGCCGGCATCCAGAACACGCACTTCTGGGTCGACCCGGCGCGCCGGCTGACCGGGGCGCTCTACACGCAGTGCCTGCCGTTCCTCACGCCCGCCGTCGTCCAGCTCTACGAGGACGTCGAGCGCGCGCTGTACGCCGGCCGCTGACAGCGGCGTCGGGGGCAGGACGCAGACCCGCACGCCGCGTGCGATCGGGAGGGACGACGACCGGACGGGCAGGACAGCATGGACGGGTGACCGAGCCCCAGCCACCCGCGCCCGCTCCCCCCGACGCCTCGCCGGCGGACGTGTGGGCTCCCGCTCCTGGCAGCTGGACGTCCCCGCCGATCCACGCGTGGGCTCCCGGTCCCGGCAGCTGGACCCAGCCGCCTCACCATGCGCCGCGCTCGGCCTCGACGACGGTGGTGGCACTGTGCTCGTTCGCCGCCGGGATCGTGTTCACGCTCGTGCTGACCGTCGCCCTGCCGTTCGTCGCCTTCCTCGGCGCCGGGTTCGAGGACGACCTGGGCGAGGTCAGCGCCGGCGACGACCCGTGGTTCGTCGGCGAGGAGTTCGCCCACGACGCCTCGGCCCTGCCCTCCCTGCCGTCCCTCGACAGCATCGAGCGCACGGCCGAGCAGCGACTGCCTGAGGGCTGGCGCGCCGACACCTCGGCCTACGCCAGGGGCGGCCACGTCGAGCTGACCGGTCCCGACGGCCAGCAGAGCTGCGTCAGCTTCGACGACGACCGTGGGCTGGTCACCACCATGGTCGACGAAGGCGCGTGCTGAGCGGAGTCGCCCGTCCCGCTCAGCCCGCGCCGAGCAGCACCTCGCGCACCTCGGACAGCGCCGCCGGGTCCTCGATGGTGGGCGGTGGCGCGACCTCCTCGCCGTCCGCGATGCGCCGCATCGGGTCGCGCAGGATCTTGCCCGAGCGCGTCTTGGGGAGCCGGGCCACGACCCGGACGTCCTTGGGCGTCGCGATGGCACCGATCTTGTCGCGGATCTGCTTGCGCAGCTCGGCGCGGATCTGCTCGTGGTCGCGCTGCACGCCGGACGACAGCACGACCAGGGCCATCGGGAGCTGCCCCTTGGTCGGGTCGGCGACGCCGAACGCGGCGGCCTCGGCGACGTCCGGGTGCGCGACGAGCACCTCCTCGATCGCGCCGGTGGACAGGCGGTGCCCGGCGACGTTCATGACGTCGTCGGTGCGGCCCATCACGTAGACGTAGCCCTCGTCGTCGATGAGCCCACCGTCGTTGCTGCTGTAGAAGCCAGGGAACGCGCGCATGTAGCTCTGGACGAACCGGTCGTCGTCGCGCCAGAGCGTGGTCATGGCGCCGGGCGGCAGCGGCAGCCTCACCGCCAGCGTGCCCGTGGTGCCGGCCGGCACGGGCGCGCCGTCCTCGCCGAGCACCTGCAGGTCCCAGCCGGGCACGCGCAGGTTCGCCGAGCCGGGCTTGGTGGGGTGGGGCTCGAGGCCGAGCGGGTTCGCGACGATCGCCCAGCCGGTCTCGGTCTGCCACCAGTGGTCGAGCACCGGGCGGTCGAGCAGTCTCCCCGCCCAGGCGTAGGTGTCGGGGTCGAGCCGCTCGCCGGCCTGGAACAGGTAGCGGAAGCTGCTGAGGTCGTGGCCGGCGAGGAGCGTGCCCTCGGGGTCCTGCCCGCGGACGGCGCGGATAGCTGTCGGCGCGCAGAACAGCGCCTTCGCGCCGTGCTGGGCGATCACCCGCCAGAACGCGCCGGCGTCCGGCGTCCCGACGGGCTTGCCCTCGTACAGGACCGTGGTGCAGCCGAGCAGCAGCGGCGCGTAGACGATGTAGGAGTGCCCGACGACCCACCCGATGTCGGAGGCGGTGAACCAGACGTCGTCCGGGCCGATGTCGTAGACGTTCCTCATGCTCCAGAGCAGCGCGACGGCGTGGCCGCCGTTGTCGCGGACGATGCCCTTCGGCTTCCCGGTCGTGCCTGAGGTGTAGAGGATGTAGAGCGGGTCGGTGGCGGCGACCGGCACGCAGTCGGCGGGCCGGCTGGCTGCCACGAGCGTGGCCCAGTCGTGGTCGCGTCCCTCCACGAGCGTCGCCTCGGCCTGCGGCCGGGCGAGTACGACGCACGCGTCCGGCTTGTGCGACGACAGCTCGATGGCCTCGTCGAGCAGCGGCTTGTACGGCAGTACGCGGGCGCCCTCGATGCCGGCGGACGCCGAGAGCACGACCTTGGGCTCGGCGTCCTCGATGCGCCGCGCCAGCTGGCTCGCGGCGAAGCCGCCGAACACGACCGAGTGGACGGCGCCGAGCCGGGCGCAGGCGAGCATCCCCATGACCGCCTCGGGGACCATCGGCATGTAGACGACCACCCGGTCGCCCTTGCCGACGCCGAGCCCGGCCAGCGCCCCGGCGATGCGCGCGACCTCGTCGCGCACCTCGGCATAGGTGTAGGACCGCACCGTGCCGGTGACCGGGCTGTCGTACACGATGGCCGGGCGCTCGCCGCGGCCCGCCGCGACGTGCCGGTCGAGCGCGTTGTGGCAGGTGTTCAGCTCCCCGCCGACAAACCAGCGCGTGAACGGCGGCCGGTCGGCGTCAAGCACGCGGTCCGCGGGCCGGTACCAGTCGATCGCGGTGGCGGCCTCGGCCCAGAACCCGTCGGGGTCCTCCAGGCTGCGCCGGTAGGTGTCCTCGTACGCGCCCACGTCCGTCCTCTCCCCAGCCGTCCGGATGGCGGGAGGCTATCCCCGGCCCGCGGCGCTCAGCGCCCCTGCTCCTCCCCCGGGTACGGCGGCACGCTGTCGGCGACGACGGCACCGCGCTCGCCCACCGGCCGCTCCGGCCCGACGGTCGAGTCGTGGTGCGACTGGCGCTCGGCCTCAGCGTTGAGCGTGGCCCCGGCGAGGACGAGCAGCACGGTGATCCAGAGCCAGAACATGCTGATGGCGACGCCGGCCAGCGAGCCGTACGTCGACTCGTAGGTGCCCAGGCCCTGGACGTAGGCGAACAGGCCGACGGAGGTGGCGACCCACAGCGCGGTGGCGGCGACCGCGCCCCAGCTGGTCCAGCGCCAGCGGGCGTGCCGCCGGTCGGGGGCGAAGCGGTAGAGCACCGCGAGCACGACCGCCATGAGCACGGCCAGGCCGAGCCAGACGAGCACGCCCGCCGCGTCGCCCACGGCGTCCGGTGCCCGCTGCAGGGCCCGGGAGACGACGCCCGCCCCGGCGATGACCGCGCCGAGCAGCAGCGCGCCGCCGAACACGAAGACCAGCGCCAGGCCGGTCCGGCGCAGGAGGCTGCGGGTCTCGCCCTCGTGGTAGGCGAGGGTCAGGGCGTCGATGAGGTACGTCGTGGCCGTCGTCGCCGTCCACAGGGCGACGAGCAGGCCGGTGAGCCCCCGGACCGTGAGCACCTGGGCGGACGCGGTCGTGATGGTCGTCAGCTGGTCCGCCACGACCGGCTCGAGCGCGGTCGGGAGCACGTCGGCGAGCCGCGACAGCTGCGCGCGCGCCTGCTCGGGAGTGTTCACGGCGCCGTAGACCGACAACGCGGTCACGAACAGCGGGGCGATCGACAGCAGGGCGAAGAAGGCGATGCCGGCGCTCTGCAGCGGCAGCTGGTCGGACACGACGTGCCGGCCCGTGCGCGCGAGCACCGCCCGCCAGTCGCGCGCCGACAGCTGGTGCGGCCCGCTGGCGGAGCTGCCGCGCTCCGCAGCGGCCGGGGGCCGGCCGCTGCTGCTCGGTGTCGAGAGCGCTGCGCTCGCGGACCGGTCGTCGCGCATGCCCCCCGTCCTTCCCCTCTCGCACGCGGACACGCCGGTCCGGGCGCGGCCTGAGGCGGCGCCGGGCTCTCCTCGGCAGGAGCGGCAGGGCCGTCCGGACGGGCCGGGCGCGTTCGTCCGGCGCTCCTCGCAACCCGTTCGGAGGTCGTGCCCGGCGCGCGGCGCGGCCGGGGATGAGGTCCGGCAGCGGGCTCCGCTGCGACCGCGCCGGACC
>JALYMN010000587.1 GCA_030773675.1 Actinomycetota bacterium | reverse complement strand
GTCCGGGGACGACGGGCGCCGGTGCATGACGTAGCCGGACGCGTAGACCCGAGGGTCGTCGAGTAGCCGGCCGAGCGGCTCGAGGTCGGCCTCGGTGAGCAGGTCCAGCCGGACGTGCCGCCCGACCAGCGGCGCGCCGGACGGCAGGACGGTCTCGACCACCGAGGCAGGCTAACTTGCCGCGGGCCTACCGCATGGTCACGTGGTCGTCGAGGAAGTCGCGCACCTCGGGCAGGTCGAGCCGCTGGTTGCTGCTGTACGACGTGCACATGCCGTCCGTCGTCGAGGTGACGCTGACCTGCAGGCCGGACGCGTCGACTGCGGCCCGCCGCTGTCGCCCAGGCAGACGCCCTCGTCGCCGGCCGCCTGCACCTGCGACAGGCGCAGGAAGTCCCGGGTGAGCGACTGGAAGCTCGAGTCGGCCTGCCGCGCCGGTTGATGCCGGTGCGGACCTGCGCGGTGCCGAGCTCCTCGTAGCCGTAGCCGACCGTGCGGAACGTCTGCCCGTGCAGGTCGCGGTCGAGCCCGTGGACGCGGACCAGCCGGACGGGGGACGATGTCGTCCACCGGCCGGTCGAGCAGCACGACCGCCACGTCGTTGCGGGCGAGGTTGCTCGAGGAGACCGACGTCCAGCTCGGGTGCCGCACGAGCGTCCCGGGGACCGTCTCGCTCTCGCCGGGCACGAACTCGGCGGCGAACGTCACCAGGCCCCGGCCGCTGGTGTTGCCGTTGTAGTGGTCGAGGGCGTCGCCGCAGTGGACGGCGGTGAGGAACACCCGCGGGGCGACGAGGGGGTGCCGCTGCAGGTGATCCGCTGGCTGCCCTCGTTGGGGACGAGGGCGCCGACGTTGCCGTACGCCTCGCCGGTGGGGGTGCCGCCGGAGGTGATGGCGCCGGCCGGGGTGGCGAGAGCGAGGGCGGCAAGGGCCGCCAGCGCGGCGAGGGAGCGGGGACGAGGCACGAGGACTCCGATCGGACGACGGCGGCTGCGCTCCACGGCACAGCTGCGACTGCCGTCGTCCGGAGCGTCCCGGAGCAGGAGGACCCGGTCGGGCGGGAAGACCGGCCGTACGCGGCTGCGCGAGGTGGGCGAGTCCCGGCAGGTCCGTCCGGCGGCAGCGCCCTCCGCGGGCGGCTTCGACGCTCAGCGCAGGAGCAGCGCCCACGCCCCCTGGACCCGCTGCGGCCGCTCCAGCCCCCGCCCCGGCTCGCTGCCGCCTACGACGACGAGCAGGTCGCCGGCCCAGACGGCGCTGTCCGGCCGGGCCGGGGCGTCGTCCGGTCGGGGCAGCAGGGTCCACGAGCGGGCCGCGTCGTCGTACAGCCAGCCGCCCGTGGCGCTGACGGCGCCGCCGAGGGCGGCCACCGGCCAGCCGCCGGAGTGCTCCTCGTGGGTCCGGCAGTCGCTCCCAGCGCTGGGCAGCGAGGTCCAGGACGCCGCCGGCCGGGACGCGCCGGCCGTAGCCTCCGACCTGTCCGCCGTCCGCGCCGCCGAGGTCGGGGTAGACGGCCCGGTTCCCGTGCACGGCTGTGCCGAAGCCGGGGAGCTGGTCGCTGTCGGGCAGCCGCCGCCAGGTGCGCTTCTCGACGTCGATCAGCGCGGCACGCAGCAGCGTCGGCCGCTCGCTGCCGGGGTCCGGCACGTCCTCGGCGCCACTGACGAGCAGGCCGTGCGCTGTCTCGGCGGCGGTGCGCGGGAAGGACGGCGCGAGCGGGTCGCGGGGCAGGGCCGCCCAGCGCCGCGTGCGGGGGTCGTACACGGCGTCCGGGAAGCGCTCGGGGCGCTGGGAGTCCCGGAGCGCGACCACCAGCCCGCGCGCCGCGGCCAGACGCCAGGTGGCGCCCGCCGGCCCGGGCGGCGGGTCGTGCTCGGTCCACGCGTCGTCGGAGGCGTCGTAGGAGAGCAGGGGGTCGTCGCCCTCGTAGCCCGTCTGGGTCCACACCACGTCTCCCGTCGTGACCCAGCTGCCGCCAGGGGCCCGCGGCGCCGGCGCCGTGGTCCGCCAGGTGCGCGCCGCGGGGTCGTAGGCGGCGCCGTCG
>JALYMN010000586.1 GCA_030773675.1 Actinomycetota bacterium | reverse complement strand
GGACCGCGCCGCCCTCGATCGTGCAGGCGTAGACGGGAATGGCCGCCACCTCGGGGATGCCCACCGACCTCCCCGTGGCGAGATCGAAGGTCGCGGCATGCGCCGCGCAGACCACCGTGTCGCCGTCGACCGTCCCCTCGGACAGCGGCTGCCCCTGGTGACTGCACGTGTCGTGCACGGCGCGGACGTCGTCCTCGCTCAGGCGGACCAGGCAGACCGGCTCGGCCAGCTCCACCCGGAGCGTCCCGCCGACCTCGATCTCCTCCAGCGTCGCTGCTTCCTCGAGCGCCACGGGCACCTCCAGGTCGGGGCTGCGACCTTGCCACCTCGCCGGGCTGGTGCCAAGGCCTTCCCGGTGCTTGGATGCGGGCATGGGTGACAAGCGGCACCTCAGCATCCCCGAAGTGGCCCTGCAGGGGCTGATTGAGGAGATCGTCCTGCACGAGCCGGAACGGCTGCCGTCCGAGACGCCGGCCGGGTCAGGAACCGCGACCAGCGAGGACGCCCTGCACGCCCTGACGCATCTGGCCCGGGCGATCGAGGCCCCCGCCGACGCCGGCGACCTGCCGCCGGACCAGGAGTACCGCATGATGTCGCTGCTGCTCATGATCCGCGACTTTCGTCCAGCCGCTGCGCGAGGAGACCGACGAGCACGTGTCGCGCTACCTCGCGGAGGTCGTGGGGAAGTTGCGCTAGAGCCCCCCGGAGCTCGGCGTCCGTCGGCCCGTCGTACGCCGGGACGGTCCGCACCTCCTCGGCGCGGCCGCCGAGCAGCAGCCCGAGCACACGGTAGGCGCGGCGGTTGAAGACGAGCCCGATGTGGCTGCCGCTGATCTCGACGGTGCGCGCGTAGGGCACCGCGCAGGCCCGCCACCGCACGACCCCGTCGCCCTTGGTAAGATCGACGTAGCGGCACCTCGCTCGGGAACGGCACGGCGCGCTGTAGTCGCGGACGAACGGGCAGTCGCAGGTGTCGGTGAGGCAGCCGTTCTTCGCCGCCCGGATGCTCGTGCTCTGCAGCACGGCCCGCACTGCCGCGACGGCGGCCTTGGTGGGGATCGAGATGTCGAACGGCTCGTCGAGCCCGGAGCCCATGCTGACGACCTGCTCGACGAGGTCGGGCCCAGGTCAGCGAGCAGCGGACCCCGCGGCAGGGCCAGTGCCTGCCGGAGCAGCAAGGACGCTTGATCGAACCGGCCCTCGCCAGTCGCCGACCGCGCTTGCTCGACCAGTGAGGTGAACTCGGACCTCCGCAACGCCCTGGCCAAGGTTCACAAAGGCCACGAGGAGATGGTCGCCGCGACCACCCGCACGATCTTCGCACAACCGACGGTTGACACCGTTCGCGAGCAGGTCGACACGGTCGCCGACACCCTCGCCGGGCGCTTCCCCGCCGTGGCCGACCTGCTGCGCCAGGCCAAGGAGGACCTGACCGCCTTTGCCGACTTCCCACAAGCGCACTGGCGCAAGATCTAGTCGACCACCCGCTGGAGCGGCTCAACCGCGAGGTCAAGCGCCGCACCGACGTCTTCGGGATCTTTCCCGACCCGACGCGCTTCTGCGGCTGGCCTCCTGCGTGCTCATCGAGGCTCACGACGAGTGGCAAGACAGCGACCGGCGCTACCTGTCCGAGGAGTCCATGACCCTGCTCAACCGCCCGCACCAACCGCCCTCGAGCCCCGCCGCAACTCCCCGAAGGAGGTGATAGACCAGCACGCCCTACACACGGCATAGTCCCGCTCAACGCGAAGCAACACGCGACGAGCTACACCACACCCTGGGACGCGATCGACCTGCGGTGCTTCTGGCAGTGGTGCGCCGACCACCAGCTCGCGCCGCTGGCGGCCAAGCGTCCGCACCTGGAGCTGTACCTGCGCCACCTCGAGCAGCGCGGCTACGCCCCCGCCACGATCAGCCGCCGCCTGTCGACCGTCGCCGGCTTGTTTAGGTACACAGTGATCGACGAGCTCGTGCCCAGCAACCCCACGCTTGCTGTCTCCCGGCCGCACGTGCCATGGGAGAGCCAGCACCGGACGATGCTGCACCCACTAGAGTTCGCCGCCGTCCTGAGCGCCGCCCGGCAACACAGCACCACCGCGCACGCGCTAGTCGCGCTCCTCGGGATGCTGGGACTGCGGGTCACCGAGGCTGCAACGCCCAGATCAGCGACCTGCACGACGTCGGGGGCTACGAGGTGCTCCACGTGCTCGGCAAGGGCGCCAAGCCGGCCGACATCCCGCTGCCCATCCCCGTCCTCCGCGCCGTCAGATCTGCGACGGACGGCCGGACGACCGGGCCGGTCCTGCAGTCCACGACTGGCCAGGCGCTCAGTCGCGGCGCAGCCAGCCGCCTGCTCACCCGCGTCCTGGCGCAGGCCGAGATCAGCCACCCGGTCAGCCCGCACACCCTGCGCCGGACCTTCTGCACCGCAGGGCTGATCAGTGGCAGTCCCGGGATGCGCGTGTGCGCCGCCCCGTCCCGCAACGCCTACTGCCTGGCGCTGGACCGGGTCCGCGAGGAGCGCAACGACGCCGTCGAGGACGCGCTGGCCGGCCGGCTCCTCAGCGAGCTGACCACCACGCAGCACCCGCCGTGCGCCGCCGAGGGGACCCCGTTCATGAACGCGGGCGCCTGGACGCGCACGTTCGAGCACCCGTACGCCAACAACGCCAGCACCAAGGCCACGCACGGCCACCTGGCGCCGACGTCGATCCTGGTGCCGCCGTACTCGACGTTCGCCGTCCCGTACGCGTGGATGCTGGCCCGTCAGCAGCAGGCGATCGAGAGCGGCTGCCCGACCCGCTGGACCCGGAACTGGCCGAGCTGCCGTTCGAGGGCAAGTGGGTGTTCAACGGCCGCCGGCAGGCTCAGCTGCTCGAGCACATCTTCGGCCAGCTCGACGTCGGCAGTTCCCTAGTGATGATCTACACCAAGAGCGGCCATCCGCTCGACGAGCGGCACAGCCGCCTGCTGCTCGGCGTCGGGACGTTGACCGCGTTGAGCCCGACGCTGCTGTACGGCAAGCGCGCCGCCGGACCGGACCAGCCGCTGTGGGACCGGCTGATCAGCCACTCAATCCGTCCGACCGGCGCCAACGGGCTGCTGCTGCCGTACCAGGACTACCTGCGCCCGACCGGGGACGCGCACGAGGATGCCCGACGGGCCGGCCTGGCCGAGCAGATCGCCGTCGGTGTCAGCGACGCGCACGTGCGGGCATTCTCCTACGGCAGCGAGCTCGCCGGACCGGACGTGGCGCTGGCGATGCTCACCGCGACGCTCGAGGCGGTCCGGCAGGTGCGGACCGACGGCGTCGCGGGCGGGCCGTGGGAGGAGCGCGAGGAGTGGCTGAACGCGCGCATCGCCGAGCAGTGGACGGCGCGCGGCTCCTACCCGGGGCTGGGCGCGACGCTGGAAGGGATGGGGCTGCGCCTGGGCACCAGCCTGGTCCGTGAGCTGCTCACCTCGGGGATGCTGCGCACCGACGAGAGCCCGTGGCCGCTGGTCGCCGCGCTGCTCGAGGGCCGGCAGGCGCCGCCGCGGCCCGTGTACGCCGCCGACCTGGCCATCGCCGGCCGGATCTGGTCGGTGCTGCCGGCCAAGCGGCGCGAGTTCCTGCACCTGCTGTCCCGCCTGGACGTCACCAGCGACGCCGCGATGCGCTGGCAGGAGCCGCAGCGGCGCGACGCCAGCACCCGCACGCCGGTCTCGGACGTCGCGGTGCTGGCCAACCCCTACCGGCTCGCCGAGGTCGACCTGGGCAGCGGGCGCGGGGAGAACCGGGAAGGGCCGATCACGGTCGGCACGGTCGACCGCGGGCTGCTTGGGGCGCTGCCGGCACCGACGCCGGCTCCGGTCGACCCGCCGTTGGCCGGCGCGATGGACCCACGCCGCGTGCGGGCGGCGCTGGTGGCGGTCCTGCGCGAGGCGGCCGAGCGCGGCGACACGCTGCTGGCCGAGGGGGAAGCCGCCGAGCGGGTCGCGGCGCTGGACCTGTCCAGCCCGCTGGTCCTGCCGCCGTTCGCCTTGGAGTCGTTGCCCGACCTGGACGCTGAGGTGGTGCGCACGACGACACCGGACGCCGAAGGGGTCGACGTCCCGGTCGTCCAGCTGGTCGAGCGCGCGACGATCGCGACGACGCTGACGAACAAGCTGCTGGCGCGCGCCGCGCGCAGCCATCTGCCCAAGTCGACGTGTGACAGCAGCTGTTGCAGGTGGAACGCGGAGGGGCGAGCGAGCTGCCGGCCCGCTGTCACCGCCAGACGCCGTGCGGTCCAACCGGGACCCGGCGGGCGAGAGACGCGGGCACCGTGAGCAGTGTCGTGCCGTTCCGCCCCACAGTGCGGGCAGTACAGGCAGTGCTCCCCCTTGTCGTTCTCGACAGCACGCCACCGATGCGCACCTACGTAACACCGCATTCCATCTCCCCGCCTCCCGAATTTGCAGCTCCCCGCGGCTCCCCGGAACTCGCTCCTGGGTCGACTGCCCGTACAGCCGGTCCCGCGTGCCGCTGTCTCCGGGGACGACATCGGCGACGACGGACCGCCCAGCGCAGTGAGCCTCTCCACTCAAGCAGCGCAACCGTCGGTGACCCTCCGGCCGCGGCCGCGGCCTCGGTCAGCACGGCATCCGCGTCCCGGAGCAGCTGGTAGGCGTGCCGTCGCGGGCCAGCGCCAGCCCGATGTCGGCGGTGACGCTGAGCGTCGCGTCGCCGATGCGCAGCGGCGGCGCGAGGGCCCAGCGCAGCCGCTCGACGAGCCGGCGGCGTTCGTCGGGGTCGGTGACGTCGTCGAGGACTACCACGAACTCGTCACCGGTCCCGTTGTTCCAGTGGGAGTGTTACGTTCGTGGCACTCGCGGGATGGGAGCCCAGAGAGCGAGTGATCGTCTACACGCGGGTCAGTCGGGACGCCTCAGGTCAGAGCCGGTCTGTCGGCGAGCAGGAGACGGAGTGCCGCCGGCTGGTCGAGCGCGAGGGCTGGACCCTGGTCGCCGTCGAGAGTGACAACGACGTGAGCGCGAGCCGGTTCGCCCGCAAGGCCCGCGAGGGCTGGCAGCGCGTGGTCGAGCGGCTGGCCGCCGGGGAGGCCGACT
>JALYMN010000585.1 GCA_030773675.1 Actinomycetota bacterium | reverse complement strand
GGGCCGGACGGCGGCAGCGACAGCAGCCCGCCGGCCAGCACGAGGATCGCGCCGGCGAGCACCGCGCGTCCGGACCGCCCGAGCAGCCGCACCCCGTCGCGCAGGGTCAGCGGCGGGCGGGACCGCTCCGCGCCCGACGACAGGACCTCGCGCTCCACGTCGCCACGGTAGGCGCGGGAGCGGACGGCGGCGCTGCGGCCGGGGTCGCTGTCAGACTCGGAGCAGTCCCCGTCCGAGGAGGAGCCGTGCCCGTCGCCCGCCTGCTGCCGACACCCGAGGCCGCCGAGCTGATCGACCTGGTCCGCGACCTCGGCGACGCCGAGCTCGCGCCGATCGCGTCGACGTACGAGCGCGAGGAGCGCTTCCCGGGGGAGGTGTTCCGGACGCTCGGCAAGGCCGGGATCCTCGGGCTGCCCTACCCCGAGGAGCAGGGCGGCGGCGGGCAGCCGTACGAGGTGTGGCTGCAGGTGCTCGAGGAGATCGGCGCGCGCTGGGCCTCGGTCGCGGTGGGCGTGTCGGTGCACGCGCTGACCTGCTTCCCGCTGGCGACGTACGGCACGGCGGCGCAGCAGGAGCGCTGGCTGCCGGAGATGCTCGGCGGCGACCTGCTCGGCGCGTACTGCCTGTCCGAGGCGGACGCCGGCTCCGACCCCGCGGCCATGCGCACCCGCGCCGACCGCTGCGACGACGGCGGCTACGTCCTGGACGGCGTCAAGGCCTGGGTGACACACGGCGGCTCCGCCGACTTCTACACGACGATGGCCCGCACCTCCGACAGCCCCCGCGGCGGGATCAGCTGCTTCCTCGTGCCGGCGTCCGCGCCGGGGCTGTCCGCCGACCGCCCCGAGGAGAAGATGGGGCTGACCGGTTCGGCGACCGCCACGATGCGCTTCGAGCAGGTCCGCGTGGACGCCGACCGCCGCACGGGCGAGGAGGGCCAGGGCCTGCCGATCGCGCTGGCCGCCCTCGACGCCGGGCGGCTCGGCATCGCCGCGGTCGCGACCGGCCTCGCGCAGGGCGCGCTGGACGACGCCGTCGCCTACGCCACGCAGCGGCAGACGTTCGGCAAGGCGATCATCGACCACCAGGGGCTGGGGTTCCTGCTCGCCGACATGCAGGCCGCGGTGACGTCGGCGCGGGCCACATACCTCGACGCGGCCCGACGCAAGGACGCCGGCCTGCCCTACGCCACCGAGGCGAGCGTGTCCAAGCTGGTCGCCACCGACGCGGCGATGAGGGTGACCACCGACGCTGTGCAGGTCTTCGGCGGCTACGGCTACACGCGCGACTTCCCGGTCGAGCGGTACATGCGCGAGGCCAAGGTCATGCAGATCTTCGAGGGCACGAACCAGATCCAGCGGATGGTGATCAGCCGAGCGCTGGCGAGGTCGGCGCGCTGAACCGACGGGCCGGCAGGCCGCCGCGCCCACCCACGTCGCGCACGTGACGCGCACCGCGGCCGGGCTGTCCTGGCGGCTCGGCCACGACCCGGAAGGACTGTCCCACGACCGCTGACCCGCCCGAGGCCGACGGGCCTCCCGGTCCGCTGACCGGCCTCCGGTGCTGGAGCTCGGAAGCTTCATCGCCGCGCCCATGGCCGGGCGGCTGTTCGCGGAGTTCGGCGCGGACGTCGTCAAGGTCGAGCGGCCGGGCACGGGCGACGAGCTGCGCGGCTGGCGGCGCGGCGGCGGAGACACCTCGCTGCTGTTCCGCACATGGCGCGGGGCAAGCGGTCGGTCACGCTGGACCTGCGGCACCCGGAGGGCCGCGAGGTCGCGCTGCGCCTGGTCGCGGCGAGCGACGTCGTCCTGGAGAACTTCCGGCCCGGCACGCTGGAGCGGTGGGGCCTCGGGCCCGACGTGCTGCGGTCGGTGCGACCGGACATCGTGCTCACCCGGATCAGCGGCCACGGGCAGAACGGGCCGTACCGGGAGCGGCCCGGCTTCGCGAACGTCGCGGAGTCGCTCGGCGGGCTGCGCAACCTCACCGGCTTCCCCGACCGGCCGCCGGTGCGGACCGGGGTCAGTTTCGGCGACACCCTCGCCGGCCTGTACGCCGCGATCGCGCTGATGGCGCTCCTGCGGCGCGAGCGCACCCGGGGCGCCGCCGGGCCGGAGAGGTGGACGTGGCGCTCTACGAGGCGGTGTTCGGGGTGCTGGAGGACCTCGTGCCCGAGCACGACGGGTACGGCGTGGTCCGGCAGCGCAGCGGCGCGGCGCTGCCGGGCATCGTGCCGTCAAACACCTACCCGACCGCGGACGGCAGCTGGGTCGCGGTCGGGGGCAACGGCGACGCCATCTACCGCCGCCTCATGACCGCCGTCGAGCGGCCCGACCTCGCGGACGACCCGCGGCTCGGCGACAACCCCGGCCGCGTCGCCCACCGGGAGCTCATCGACGACGCGATCAGTGCCTGGACGAGCGCGCACGACCTCGACACGGTCGTCAAGGTCCTGGAAGTGGCAGGGGTGCCGGTCGGCCCGATCCTCGAGGCCGCCGACATGCTCCGCGACCCGCACTTCGCGGCGCGCGGGATGCTCGTGCGGCACGAGGTCGAGGTCGCACCCGGCGACGTCAGGCGGTCGCCTTCCCCGGCGTGGTGCCGAAGCTGGAGCGCTCCCCGGGCAGCACCCGCGGGTGGGCCCCGACCTCGGTGCCCACACCGACGAGGTGCTGACCGAGCTCGCCGGGCTGGGGCCCGACGACCTCACCCGCCTGCGGGAGGCCGGGGTCGTCTGACCGGGCCGGCGGTCAGACCGCGGCCGGGGGGGTCGGCGCCTGGACGACGGCACCGGCGTCGAGCAGGTCGCGCACCCGGTCCGGCCGCACCCCCCACGCGGTGAGCGCGGCGACGGTGTCCTGCCCGGGCAGTCGGGGAGCGCCGCGGACGGC
>JALYMN010000584.1 GCA_030773675.1 Actinomycetota bacterium | reverse complement strand
GGCCTCGAGCGTGCGCTTCGGCGTCGCCCTCGGGCGGCTGGCGGCCGCGGGCCAGCTGGTTGCCGTGAGTGGGCCGGCGACCGGCGCCTGGAGCTACAACGGACAGGTCATGTACTGGGCCCGTCCGCCCCGACCTACTCGGCTCAAGTCATGGGTGGAGCACTGCGCGGCGGTCGGACGAAGCCCGGACTGGCAGGAGGAGGACCGGCAAGGCCTGCCCAGAGGGCCGTAGCGGATCTCAGAACTCGTCAGCGCTGGCTTGGCCGCCGCGCCACGCACGTCGACGGCCTGCTCACAACACCTGTGAACGTGACCCGGCCCGACGGCAGCACGGTCAACCTGCTGGCCGAGATCAACAAGGCCTACGCGGCCGGTCAGTACCGCCCGCTGCTGCCCTGCTACCGCAAGGCCTTCGAGCAGCTCGAGCGCTGGGTGTACGACGGCGAGGCCCCGCCGCCCAGCGGCACGATCGCCCGGCGTCCGGGGCAGGACGAGGTGAACACCTGCTGAGCGCGCGGAACCTCCGCCCGGCGGGGTAGTTCCTCGGGTCGAGCGAACGGCAGCAACCTGAGTGGAACAGACTCAGGGTTGCTGCCGCTACAGGGAGCAGATCCGTATGCGCGACCAGCAAGCCGGGCAGGCAAGCCCGACCTGTTAGCGCTGGTGGTCCTCGCGGACACGGGGCTGCCCGGCCCGCCTCAACGGCCAGGTGCTCGACCCGTCCGACCCCGGTGCCCGCACCGCGGGGCAGACCGAGCTGGAGCGGATCCGGAACTTCGCCTGGCCGGAGCAGCGCCGGTGATCGTCACCTGCGAGCGGTGCTTCAGCGCCGACGACGTGAGCTGGCAACCCCTGCCGGACAAGATGGTGCTCTACACCTGCGCCAACGGCCACGACGGACGGGGCCCGCACAGCTTCGTCCGCGTACTCGCGTGAGCAGATGGCCGCGCGCGCGAGGGAGCGGGCTGCAGCGCTGACGCGCCTGGTGGAGGACCCGACCTTCCCGTTGCTCGACTCGGACCGGAAAGTGCTGGCCTACGCCTGCGGCTTCCACCGTCCGCGCTGGACGCGCCACCGTCCGCGCTGCACCGGATGCACCTGGACCTCGCCTGCCTGTCCGAGGTCCGCTGGTACGCCGACGGGCCGGCCGTCGTCCGGTCGCTCAACGACACCCACCACCTGGACGGGCTGCCCGACGGCTGAGCGCGAGGTTCAGCGCGTGCCGGTGAGCGAGCGACGTCGGCGCCGGCGCAGGCCGAGCAGCGCGTAGGCCACCGCGTTTGGCAGCACCGCGACCACGGGGAGCGCGGCCTGCGTGGCCGGCCGGGCGACGTCCACCGACAGCGGAGCGAGCAGGTAGTGGCTGAGAAAGCCGTCGCGGTACGCCGCGCCGCCCGCCTGCGCCCGCAGGGCCAGCTCGAGGCGGGTCAGCGGGCAGTCGACGCCGGCGAGGAAGACCGCCGCGATCGCCAGCGTGACCGGCACGTGCGCCAGCAGCAGGACCGGCCAACGCAGCGCGAGCAGCGCACCGCTCAGCAGGAGCACGACGGCCGCACCGTGCACGACCGCGACCAGGTACGCCGGCAGCACGGAAGCATTCTGCGTCGTCGGGGTCGTCGGGGTCGTCGGGGTCGTCGGGTCGTCGGGTCGGTCTGCAGGCGGCCGTCGCGGCGCGACCGGACCACTTCACCGTCCTGGGCCAACGACGCCTGCCCTCTCGACGAGGAGGCGGGAACGCCGGTGGAGAGCACGCGGCGCCTTCGACGGTGCGCTGCACGCGCTCGTGCGCGGGCTGCCGCAGGCGCACGTCCTGGTGCCGAGCGTCCCCGACCTGGCCCGCCTGTGGAAGGTCGCTACCCGGTCGGTCCCGGCGGACGGAGCCGGCGTACGGCCATCTGGTAGTGCGGCCAGTAGCGCGCCGCGGCGGGGAGCAGCGGCAGCGTGCGCCGCGCGGCCTGCTGCAGCCCTCGGAAGGCGAGCCGGTCCCCGAGGCCCCAGCGGAGCCCGTACTGCGCACGGAGAGAGCCGGGGAGCACGCCGGCGGCGAGCAGAGCTGGGAGCGCCCGCGCCGGCGGGGCGACGAGGGGAGGGTCGGGGAACAGGATCTGCCCGGCGAGCCGCTGCGCCGTCGCTCCGACGGCGAGCACCGTGTCGAGCTGGCAGTGCACGTACCGGTGCAGCCCGGCGTAGTCGTGCGGAAGCGCCGAGCGTGGCACGCCGAACAGCCGGGCGAACTCCGTCATGTCCTGGTAGTAGGCGTCGCGCTCTTCGGCCGGCACCGGCCGCAGGAACCCGTCGGTGACGACCAGCGCGGTCCAGACCAGGGTGGCGAACACCCACAGCGCGAGGTCGGGGTCGGTCGCGCGGTACGGCGTGCCGGCGGGGAGCGACCCGGTCGCGACCGGGAGCGCCCCTCGGACGGACCGGTGCCGCTCGCCGACGTAGGCCGCCGCGTCCTGCGCCTGTGCGGTGTCGCCGAAGGTGACGGTGAGCGTGGCGTCCAGCGTGCCGTGGAGCCGTCGCAGCGGGTCTCCGGCGAAGTCGCTGTGCTCGGCGACGCCGGCGGCGACGAGGGGGTGGGCCACCTGCAGCAGCAGCGCCGCCGGACCGCCGGCGAGCAGCACGCGCTCGCGGCCGACGAGCCAGGCCGCCGAGCCGGGGCCGAACAGCCCGGGGTCGCCGAGGACCCCCAGGGACGGCGGTCTCGGGAAGAACCGGCTCAGGGCGTGCAGCAGGATCGATCACCTCCGCCGAGAATGCTGTCGCACGCCGCTGCCTGGCGCTGCGTCAGCGACTTGG
>JALYMN010000583.1 GCA_030773675.1 Actinomycetota bacterium | reverse complement strand
GTGCACGGTGGCCAGCGGCCGCACCTGCAGGTGCGCCGCGGCCAGCGCGGTCGGCGCGAGGCTGACGACCGGCCGCCCGTCGGCGTCGCAGACCACCCGGACGGTCGTGAGGTGCGGGCGGGACGGCGCCGTCCGCGGCCAGGTGGTGAGGCAGGCCGCGCGCGCGGTGTCCATCGAGGTGCGGGCCTGCTCGGCGGCGGTCGGCCGGGTGTCCGAGGTCATGCCGGCACCGTACTTAGGACAGCCTTACTGTACAAGCAGCGCGGTCACCCGGCCTGCTGCCACGCCTGAGCGAGGTCGGCGAGGCTCGCCGCGCGCCGGGCCCGGTCGAGCCCCGGGGTCACGACGACGACCTCGTCGGCCTGCGCCTGCTCCTGCAGCTCGCGCAGCCGCTCGGCGACCACCTTCGGCTCGCCGACCGCGCTGCGACCGTCGTCGCGCCGTCCGGTGCGGGCGGCGGACCGGGCCAGTGCCACGACCTCCTCGGGCCGCAGCGGCTCGCGGACGCCGGCCCGCAGGTTGCGCATCGTCAGCGTCCAGGCGGCCTCGAACTCGAGCACCGCGTCGGGGTCGTGGCTGGCGAACGCGCGCACGGAGATTGCCGACCACGGCGCGTCGCCCGTCCCGGTGCCCTCGCTGCGGGGGCGGAACAGCGACCGGTACTCGCGTAGCGCCTCGACCGCGACGTCCGGGCTCATGTGGTGGGCGAAGACGGCGGCGAGGCCGTTCACCGCGGCGAACCGCGTCCCGTAGCCGCTCGAGCCGAGCACGAACAGCTCCGGGCGCTCGTCGACGACCGGCGCGGCGACGAGCGGGGCGTACGGGTGGCCCTCGGGGAAGCCGTCGCCGAGGAAGGCGAGCAGCTCGGCGACCTGGCCGGGGAAGCCGGCGCCCGGGTCGACGGCCAGCCCGCGGCGCAGCACGTGCGCGGTGAGCGGGTCGGTGCCCGGCGCCCGGCCGAGGGCGAGATCGATGCGCCCCGGGTGCATGGCGACGAGCGTGCGGAACAGCTCGGCTACCTTGAACGCCGCGTGGTTCGGCAGCATGATTCCGGCCGCGCCGACGCGGATGCGCTCGGTCTGCAGCGCCACGTGGCCGATGAGCAGCTCCGGCGCGCTGCAGGCGAGGCTCGTCATGTTGTGGTGCTCGGACACCCAGTAGCGGGCGTAGCCGGCGGCCTCGGCCGCGCGGGCGATGCCCACGGCGCCGGCGATCGCCGCCGTGGCGGACTCGCCGTGCTCGACGCCGACGAAGTCGAGGACCGACAGCGGGACGGGTCTGCTCACCTCGGGGCCAACCGCGTGCGCGCGGCGGTGCTTCCACCGCCGGCCCGGCCCGACCGCCCTTGACGGGCCGCCTCCGCCTTCGGTTAGGTTGCCCTCAGTCCTCCCGGTGCTGGCCTGACCCCCACGCCGCCTCGTCGTGCTGCTCGAGAGGTCGACCCCGTGCTGCTCTGCCACTGCCACCGGGTGAGCGACGACGCCGTCGCTGCCGTCGTCAGCGCCGGGGCGACCAGGGTCGGGCAGGTCGTGCGGGCCACGCGGGCCGGCACCGACTGCGGCAGCTGCATCCCGCAGCTGCGCGAGGCCTGCGCGCTCCTGCGCACGCGGGGCCCTGAGCAGCTGGTGACGAGCACGGCCTGACCCTGCTCGAGCGGCGCGACGCCTACAGTCGCGCGTCCAGGACGACGAGGAGGCGCTGTGCAGGGAGATCCGCGGGTCGTCGAGATCCTCAACGAGGTGCTCACCAACGAGCTCACGGCGACCAACCAGTACTACCTGCACTACGCCATGCAGAAGAACTGGGGCTTCACCAGGCTCGCCGACACGACCTACTCCGAGTCGATCGACGAGATGAAGCACGCCGACCTGCTCATCCACCGCATCCTGTTCCTCGAGGGGCACCCCAACCTGCAGCGGCTCGACCCGCTGCGCATCGGCGAGACGGTGCGCGAGCAGTTCGAGGCCGACAGAGCCGTCGAGGTGCACGCCATGGACGCGCTGCACCGGGGCATCACGATCTGCGGGGAGGCGCGCGACGTCACGACGCGGCACCTGTTCGAGGAGATCCTGCGCTCGGAGGAGGAGCACGTCGACTACCTCGAGACGCAGCTGTCGCTGATGACCAGCCTCGGGGAGCAGCAGTACCTGGCGCTGCAGGTCGAGCCGGGCCACGGCAACTCCGAGGGCTGAGCCGGCCGCCTGGGCGCCCCGGACCGGTCGGCCACCGCCCCCCTGGGCGGGGGTGATCTTCCGCAGGTTGCGGGCGACACGCCGCGACGGAGCGCAACGAGCGGTAGATCACCGGGCTGCAGGGGTCCGCGGGAGAGCTCCGAGGAGCCCGTACGTCGGGCCAGCCCTCAGCCGCGCACGAGCAGCACGACGGCGACGACCACGCCGTACGCGACGACGAGCGCGCGCAGCGCGGCCGACGGGATCCGCCGGGCCACCCGCGCGCCGAGGTAGCCGCCCGCCAGCGACGTCGTCGCCACCACCGCCGCGGCCGGCCAGGCGACCGGCCCGAACAGCGAGAACGCGAGCAGGGCCACCGCGTTGATGACCAGCGACAGCAGGTTCTTCAGCGCGTTGACCCGCTGCAGGCGCTCGGACAGGAAGATCCCGAGCACGCCGAGCAGCATCACGCCGAGGCCTGCGCCGAAGTAGGCGCCGTACACCGACGCCAGCAGCGTCGCCACGATGAGCAGCGGCGCGTGGTGCTCCTCGCGGTCCGACGACGCCGCCCGGCGCTGCACCGCCTGCGCCAGCCGGGGCTGGACGACGAGCAGCGCGCATGCCATGAGGATGAGGAACGGCACCACGGCCTGGAACACCGCGCCGGGAGTGGTGAGCAGCAGCACCGCGCCGCCGATCGCGCCCACGACGCCGACGATCCCGGTGACCCGGGCGCGCGCGCCCTGCCCCTCGAGCTCCGTGCGGCCACCCACGACGCTGCCGGCGTAGCCGGGGAACAGCGCGATCGTGTTGGTGACGTTGGCCTGGACCGCGGGGTAGCCGGTGGCGAGGAAGGCCGGGAAGGAGATGAGCGAGCCACCGCCGGCGATCGCGTTGACCCCGCCGGCGAGCAGGCCGGCGGCGGCGAGCAGCGTGCCGTCGGCGACGTTCACCGGCCCACCGCGTAGCCCTGCCCGCCGCGCGGGTTCGCGCCGGCCTTGAGGAAGCCCGTTCCCGGCTCGATGCCCGCCGCCGACAGCCGGCCCTGCGACCAGTCGCCCGCCACGACGACGTCGTGTCCGCGCTCCCGCAGCCCCCGGACGACGTCGTCCGGCAGCCGGCCCTCGACGACGGCCTGGCCCGGCGAGCTCTGCCGCGGGTAGAACGAGCTCGGGAAGTGCGTCGAGTGGAACATGGGCGCGTCGATCGCGGCCTGCAGGTCGAGGCGGCCGTGCACGTGCGCGAGCAGGAACGCCAGCGACCACTGGTCCTGCTGGTCGCCGCCGGGCGTGCCGAAGGCGAGGTGCGGCAGGCCGTCGCGGGTGACGAGCGACGGGGTGAGCGTGGTCCGCGGGCGGACTCCGCCGGCCAGGCTGGACGGCAGCCCCGGCTCGACCCAGGTCATCTGCGCCCGCGAGCCGAGGCAGAACCCGAGCCCCGGCACGGTCGGGCTGCTCTGCAGCCAGCCGCCGCTCGGGGTCGCGGAGACCATCGTGCCGTCGCGGTCGACGACGTCGATGTGGCAGGTGTCGCCCTGCGTCGCGCCGCTCGGCAGGACCGTTGGCTCACCGGCGCCGTCCGAGGTGACGGCCGGGCGCGCCCCGCCGGGGGCGGCGAGAGCCGGCAGGCGGGGGGCGCGGC